>CAYWLI010000042.1:0-17675 GCA_964459135.1 uncultured Thermodesulfobacteriota bacterium
CCTTTATCTCGGTCATGTCAGGGAGCCCGGCCTATCTTTGGGTGGGGAGAGAGATCCCCTTTACCCAACGATGGGTCTATTTGACTCATACCTATGCCCACGAGGTGGAGACGGTACAGTTTCAGCGTGTTGAAACAGGATTCGAGGTAAAACCCGTTGTTGCCGGGGACCGGGTACACATAGAGATCGTCCCGAGGATTTCCTCCTTCGATGAGGGGGAAGGGGTGGTCCGCCTCACCGAGGCCTCGACCAAAGTGACCGTGCTCAGGGGGCAGTGGGTCACTATCGGGGGAACCAGCGAACAGAGCAACGAAGCCGTCCGCGACATCCTCTCCACCGGCAGCTCCAGCTCAAACTCTACCCTGTCACTATCGTTGATGGTGGAATAATAAGTTCTCTTTATATTAAAGTTGCTTTGGAACTAACGTCTTCTGTTTTGCTTCCTTGTTTCGCGGTTTCACCTGTGATTCACAGTTTTCAGAAAGGCAAAGCCTATCTCTATTACCCACCTTGTGACCCGGTCACTCTGTTTTGAGAAAAGGAGGGGGACATGGAAAAAATACCATCTAAATTTATTTTGACATTTGGAGCTATTGTCACAATGATTGCAGTAGGTCTAGGATTGTTGATTTCACATTATGTGCCGGAAAGATATGATAAAACAATTTTAATTGGGGGACTTATTTTGTCACTTTTTGGGTTTCTTGTTGTGATTCACTCAGGAAGTTCGCAGAGTAGAAAAGATGGTAGAAGAATATATTTTGTCGGATTGCACCCAGTTAACAAGAGTTATATCATTGGATTGATATTTATTCTTTTCGGATTTGGTTTTCAAATCAGTAGTTGCTTATAAAAAACCTCTTTTGAAGAAGTAGGCCAGGTGGGAGCCTGGGCTTGAAATATTTAGTCAGCATTTTTTCTTGTTACCCCTTGCCCCTTGAGTAGGAATGAATAGGATGTCCCCCAACTTGTCCCAGTTTCTGTTGACGGACAATACCTCTTTATTCTAAACTTGCCTTGTGAAGAATAATCAAAGCCCGGAACAAGTACTGCTGATCTTTCCCCCTGTTGCCAAACCATGTGAACCGCCGGCAGGCATAGCAGTGCTTTCCGGCGCCCTGGGTGCTTACAACGTAGAGCACACCCTCCTTGACGCCAACCTGGAGGGAATGCTCAGTCTCCTTGCAAAGCCGTTTGCCCCTGTTGACACGTGGACGCGCCGTGCTTCTCGCAACCTCTCCAGAAACTTGAGCAGCCTTAAAAACCGGCGCACCTATACGAATATTGATACCTACAAACGGACAGTATTGGACGTAAACCGCCTTCTGAACATGTCAGGCGGTGAAAGGGTGCGCATAAGCCTTCCCGACTACGCAGACACAAAGCTTTCACCGGTCAAGAGCGATGATCTCCGCTACGCGGCCCTTCATCCGGCAGAAAACCCCTTCTATGAATATTTCAGCAGCCGTCTGCCAGTAATCATTAAACGCGACGGGACAACAGTTGCAGGTTTTTCCCTCAATTATCTGAGCCAGGCCCTCACGACCTTTGCGATGATCGGGTTCCTCAAGCAAGAGTTCCCCCATGTTACTATTGTGCTCGGCGGCAGCCTGGTGACCTCGTGGATGATCGGAGATGGCTCTGACCGAAGGGTCACCTCCGGTTTAGCCACCGGTATGCACAGAGAAGGGCTTTTCGATGGTCTGGTCGATCATTGCGTTACAGGCCCTGGAGAATATCAGCTCCTCGCCCTGCTCAACAAAGAACCCCCTCAAAAAATGCACGTCACTCCTTGCTATGACCAATTACCTGTAGACGACTACCTGGCACCGGGACTGATCCTCCCCTTCCGGTCTTCAATTGGATGCTACTGGGGTAAATGCTCGTTTTGCCCTGAGAGAGCAGCCGGAGGTGGCCCTTTGGCCAAGGGAACCGCCTATTCCCAGACCCCTCCGGCAAGAGCGGCAACCGAGCTCCGCAACTTAACAACGAGCTTGAAACCGGCCCTCATCCATCTCGTTGACAATGCCATAAGTCCGGCCCTCATGGAGGCCCTTACCAAGGAGTCCCCCGGCGCGCCGTGGTATGGCTTTGCCCGGATCACCCCGCATTTGAAGGACCCGGCATTCTGTATGGCCCTGAAACAATCAGGGTGCGTTTTACTGAAACTCGGCCTTGAATCGGGTAATCAAAAAGTCCTCAATACCCTGCACAAGGGGATTGACCTTGAAACTGCATCACAGGCATTACAGACATTAAGAAAGGCCGGTATCGCAACCTATGTCTATCTCCTCTTCGGCACGCCGGCGGAGACACGCATTGAGGCGCAGCAAACCCTCGATTTTGTAGTCAGGCACGCGGAGGAAATCAGATTCGTAAATGTCTCCATCTTCAACCTCCCCATCAACAGCCCGGAGGCCGCAATGCTCGATACAACCGGTTTTTACGAAGGAGATCTTTCCCTGTACGCGGATTTTCGGCACCCCAAGGGGTGGGACAGACGATCAATAAGAGGGTTTCTGGATACGGAATTCAGAAAACACCCGGCAATCCGGCCCATATTGAGAAACCACCCTCCCCTTTTCACCTCCAATCACGCCCCTTTTTTCGTGTGGGATAGATCGTAGGGATCGGCTTATACAAGATAAGATTCAGGAAGTACACCCTTTGCTTCACCCCCCCCCTTTCACAGGAGCCTTTTTATTGCCTGGAGAATGTGGTAAATATATAACAACCTTAAGGATAATGAAATGAGCAAGGCCAATCAAAAGGCTCGAAAATCCGGTTCGGATGCCCGAAAACGTTATAACGCCATCACGGACGTAGCGGGTATAGAGGTCGGCCATTGTACCGATATTGACAACCTGACCGGCACCACAGTTATTCTAATCAGGGGCGGGGCAATAGCCGGGGTCGATGTCCGTGGCTCTGCCCCCGGCACCAGGGAAACAGACGCCATCAATCCGATCAATCTGGTAGAAAAGGTCCACGCCGTGGTCCTGACTGGCGGCAGCGCCTACGGGCTCGCTGCTGCTGACGGCGTCATGAGTTATCTGGAAGCGCACGGCATCGGCTTTCCGCTCGGGGACGGCAATGTCGTGCCCATCGTGCCTGCTGCCGCACTCTACGATTTAGCCCGAGGAGGAACTCCCTTTTCAGAGAGGCCGACTGCCGCGTTCGGCCTCACGGCCTGTGAGCGGGCAAAGGCAGGACCGATTGCACAAGGCAATGTCGGAGCAGGGACGGGCGCGCTCACCGGGATACTCACCGGAAACGAGTTGAAAGGGGGCCTCGGGACAGCGAGCACCGACCTCGGCAATGGCGTCATTGTCGGCGCCCTGGTGGCGGTGAATTCAGGGGGGAGCACGGTGAATCCCGAGACAGGTGAATTCTATGCCGCATTCCTTGAAACGAATAACGAATTCGGCGGGTTAAAAGCTGCATCGAAGGCATCTTTACGCGCCGATAAAGATAACACAACCACCCATGAGCCGCAGACTATAACCAACACAACCATTGCGGTTGTAGCGACCAATGTGGAGCTGACAAAGACACAGGCAACCAAGGTCGCCCAGATGGCGCATGACGGCATGGCCAGAGCGATCCTGCCTGCGCATACGATGTTTGACGGCGATACTATCTTTGCCCTCAGTACAGGGAAGCGAGCAATCGCCGATCTGGAAGAAGAGGGGATGTGGGGTGATACGGCGGCGCGGATTAATATGATCGGAGCTGCCGTTGCGGATACGCTTGCCAGGGCGATTATCCATGGGATGCTGGCTGCCACAAGCATCGCCGGTATGCAGAGCTATGCGGATAGGTACATCCACTGAATCGGATAGCGTTATAACAACGGGAAAGGGAATCAGTTCTTGCAAGATAAGTTAATCCCTTTTTAATCCTTGCGTAATCTTCCGTATTTAGCATACACTAGCACAAAAGACCCAAGACATGTGAGGGCGTCATTGATGAAGATTTTAAAAGGAAAAACGTGTCATCTGAATCTTGATGATCCGTTTGTTCGCGATTTTCCTCCATCGAGTGATGTGGATGATTACTATCGAAAGCTCGTATCTCACCACCGACACGTCCTCAAAGAGGAAAGCCGGACGCGTATACTCTTGTTGCGGAGCTCGAAACAGAGGGGGCATGGAAAATCGTACTCCTATGTTTTAAAGGTGTACCGCTACATGCATGTATACAGCCTTCGCACATGGTGGCGCATACCGAAGGCAGAAAGGGAATATTGGAATCTCAGACGTTTTATGATGCTTGGCATTCCGGCTGTGGAACCAGTGGGGTTTGGGGTTGAAAAAGGATGGGCAGGAATGACCCGGTCATGTTTCTTGATTACGCGGCTGGTCGAAGACGCTGTGGACCTCCGCGCATGGGTGTACCGCAACAAGGAAAGGAAGGACAGATCCGACAAGGTTGTCAACAAGGTAGCGAGAAAATTGGGATCTTACCTGCATCAGTTGCATGAGATGCGTTTCTTTATCCTGAATCCGAATGTGCGAAATATTCTTATACAGGGTGTTGACACCAAAGATCCGAAAGTGCGCTTTCTAGACCTGGTCTTGGCGCGCTTTCTCGATGTGGGACCTCTTGCTCGATGGGGACAAAAAAAGGATTTTGGCTCGCTTTTCGGCTTCTTGCTGCGGAATGGCAGTGAAAAGATCGTCGATACCTTTCTGGAGACATATCTGCCCGATCCACTGGGACGTTCGCGAGAGACAGTCCGTCGGGATATTATTCGAGCAGTACAAAAACATAATAATAAAACTCCGATCGCCTGGACGACATATACGATGAAACGAGCGGTAAAAAACCTCAAACGAACCGTGCTGAGAAAAGGCTCAAAACAACAACTATAGAAGGGATACGTGCCGATGGATAAAGACATCCTCGATCGCTACGATAGCACCATCGGGGCTACGCGATATACTACGAAGTTCAAACGCCATCTCACCGAACGAGTTAATAACCGGCACGAGCAGCGTTTGCTGCGACGAGTACTGCGGACTATTGCCGATGGGAAACGATTAGAACTCGCCCTCGACCTACCCTGCGGCTACGGTCGTCTCTACCCAATCCTGCGCGAGTTTACCGACCAGGTGGTCGAGGGTGACTGGAGCTCACACTTGCTTCGGATAGCACAGGAATATCAGCGAGAAGACGGCCTGTATAGTCCTGCCGCCGGTTATGTCCGCGCCACAGCACTGGCCATGCCCTTTTCTGATGGGATCTTTGATCTGGTCTTGTCGATTCGGCTCTGCCACCATATCAGTGAGTATGCCGAACGCCTGCAGTACGTCCGGGAAATCCTAAGAATTAGCAAACAGTGGGCGGTATTCACGTATTTCGACTTCCACTCAGTCAAAAACCAAGTGCGCGAATTCCGCCGCCGTTTTATTAACAAATCTCCAAAGTGGACGCTTCGTACATCGGACATCCAGGAGCTTGCAAATGAAGCAGGTTTCGATATCATTCGCTTGATCCCGCTGTCATACTTCTTTTCAGGCCATCGTTACGCCGTCTTACGCCGCAGAGATCACCGTGGATGACTGGCCCACAGCGGCTCTGACTATCTGGGATCGGATGTTATGAGGGGGACTGGATGGCCAAAAATACAGGGGAAATAATGCCCTGTATAAAAATACGGTCTTGAACTATACGTCTTAGAGAAAACCTCTTTTCTTCTGTGCATTAATACCCCACCCCCTCATAGGGGATTTTTTTGGCCTGAATATACGGGAAGTATTTACCTTTTTTCCCTTTTGTCCGGTGTGATGGTGAAGACAAGGGTGTTTCTGTCTGAGCCCCTCCTGTATTCGATGTTTTTAATCACTTTCTTCATAACCCTGGTAGAGGGTGTCTTCCCAGGCTCGAAGAAATCCTCTGTCTCGGGGAATGTCTCGACTAGGAGCATGTTGAAGGGCTTTCCTGTATCTACAATGGTGATAATAAGGGCCCCGCTGTCATGGACATCACAGCTCATGCGGATTTCACCTGTTCCGTCTGCGCAGGCAAATCGGACGACATTCTGGAGAGCCTCTTCAACGGCACACCCTATCTCCCGAATCCGTTCATCCCCAAACCCTGCCTCCCATGCATGGGTAGATACAAACGTTACGAGAGCCGGAATCTCATCGGCCAGTGCCGGCTTGGTAATCTCGTCTGGAACCCTATCTTCGAACCTTTGTTCCATAAATTTCCCCTGTAAATTCTTTCCTATTGTTATGAAAAGCCGTGCTACTATTGTACCATAAGCTATCGGGGAAAAGGTCATGAAAAATAAGATCGAGATAATATCTCCACCTCGTACAATTTACAATTATCAGCCTCTTACCCCTCCCGAGAAAGGTGGTGGAACAATAGTAGCATCTCGTTCAAAAAAACCAGTTTCTTACTTGAAATTGACAAGAGAGAGATTATCATATATTATATAACAATTGAGAAAGGAATATCCTATGATTATGGTAACCGAGATAGCTCAAGAGAAGATTGCACAGGCCTTAAAAGAAAACAAAAACGAGGAAAAGGGAGTGCGTGTATTCCTCTATGGGGGCGGGTGAGCTGGTCCTTCCCTCAATTTGGCTCTGGATGAGCCAAAAGATTCGGACAGTATATTTAACAATGGCGGCGTTCAATATATCATTGACAATGATATACTTACAATGACCGGAAATATTACCATCGACTTTGTGAATGAAGGATGGCAGTCCGGCTTCGCCATACAGTCTCAAAATCCAGTATCTGGTGGATCATGTTCCGTCGACGGTACCTGTTCATCGCAGGGGGCGTGTTCATAAGAGCACGGCGGCGTGTGATTTCAGGCTAATATATGGTGTAATAGCAGGAGGAAATATAGAGGCAATATGATAGCGAGTTAACGCCCTTTTCCCCCTCATGTGCACAATAAAAAAGCCCCTTTATAGGGGCTTTTTTTGTTGCCCAGTGAACAAGTGATAAGCGATAACTCGACGAGTAAACTGAATATTCTCTAACGCCACTCCATCGTCACGTTTCGTCTCTCAGCACGTGCCTGTTTGCTAATACCTCAAGGAAACTAAACTCTTCAATTTATTTTTTCTCTTCCGGCTTCGGCTCCGGCCACGCAGGTTTGGGGTACATAAATTTTGCGGTAGCCTTCTCCTTAGGTGCTACGACTTCAAAAACCCCTTTTTGCCACTGGCCGATCTCACCGGGATGGGAAGCAGGTGCCAAACGTCCGCGCTCAAACCACGTCGGCCCCAAAGCCGTCTCGAACGTCTCCTTAGCCATCACATCCCTTATCTTTTCCTGATTCAGGGTTCCAGCCTTCTCGACAGCCTGCTCAAAAAACTGGAGCGAACCCCAATAGAATAGATGTCCCCACCAATCAACTGCAGGCTCACCATAGCGTCCGATGAATTTATCACAAAATTCTTTGGCACCAGGAGAGCTTTTGCAGTTCCATGCTCCACTACCCATGACGCCCTCCGCAGCCTCACCAAACATCGCATTAAACCAGCCGAAGTTTGCGCTCACGTTAGCGTGGAAGGCCTTGAAGTTAATACCAAGCTCGATTGCCTGTTTGGGAGCTAGGATGCTCCCCGCTCCGGGATAGGTAAAAGCTATAAAGGCATCGACATCAAGCGCCTGGGCTTCTTTCAATAGTGGTGATAGATCCTGAACCCCCATCGAAACGCTCCGAGCCATTTTTACTGCAATGCCCCGCTTCTCTAATTCAGCAGTGGCCACACTCGTATATTCTCTGCCGTGGAGATCGTCAATATAGATGATCGCCACCGACTGAATGCCGTTCTCCTTATACAAGTCAGCCATAGCCGGCATCTGGGTATCGGCAAAATTCAAGACGGCAAAGAAGTAGGGCAGGGCCTCAGCATACTCTGAGATCTGCAGGGCGCCACCCTCAGCTCCAAATAGTATATAATTTTGTCTATTGGCAACGGGGGCGGCAGCAAAGAGAAACGTGGTGCCACAGGGGGCGAATACAAAATCAACCTTGTCCTCTACCATCAATTTTTGCAAGTGGAACCTCATCTTTTCATGACTACTTTCGTCATCATAAACAATGAGCTCTATTGGCAGGCGTTTCTTATACTCCTTCACATATATCCCGCCCTTGGCATTGACCTCGTCAACCCACAAGTCATATACGGGAATGGACGCCGATTTGGCAATAAGAGCATTCGGGCCAGTGAGTGAAACCGCCCTGCCGATACGGATTTTATCCTTGGGGGGAGGTTTTGGAGCGCAAGAAACAACGACAAAGCTTAAAACTACTAAAATTAAAAAAATGCATGTTACCCTGTTTTTCATTTTTTAATCCTCCCTTCTAACACTTCTAATACATACTCTATTCCTCGCTAACTTTTTCATTTTCAATTCACCTTCACAACGCCTCTAGGTCTGCGCCCAGACAATTATTTGCAACTTTCGTACCATCACGATATACATCACATTATCATGCAATCATTATACTTTTTGATCACATTACCTATATATAAAATGCTAGTGACATTTTTTGTCACTTTTTAAGCGTTTATCAGTCACATTTTATTCATCTACTCCGTTCCTCTTCCCTTTTTCACCACTTTCAAAAGGCACTAATTGTGTCTTAACCCATCCATCTCACTGTATATTCAGCCCAACCGAAAAAAGGCATCGCTACTACTTAAATTGCTGATGCCCTCGTCACTTTGCCTCATCTTCCAAGTCCTCCGTTACGGAAACGTGTGGCCCCCTCATATATTCTAAACAACCCTATACTCCTGTCTCAATTAAGTCAACCAGCTTCACTGTTTCTGGGTCCTCTGAGGTCGGGTATTATGGATAATCTCTCCTGTTCCATCTCAGGAAAGATCCTCATCCGAAGCTGGTGGAAAATAGAGAAAGAACGTGGTCCCACCTGAACGATAGCAATCCTCTTTCTCAGTGCAAAAGGCGCACGTGCTGATCCTGCCCGGACAGATATCACTCCCCTGTGGTATAAATCGGCATCGCGAAGACTCCATTGTAATGGTGAAATGATATCGCTCGGAGAAGATCTTCATGCGCAGCAGGTCAGCACCTTTACCCCCAGCATTGAAATCAAATGGTTTCCTGGAAGAATAATCCATCGTCTCCTGAGTCGCAAAGAATCCTTCAAATATCCTGTGTTGGGCCTCCTCCACAATGCCAACTCCGCAGTCACGCACCACTAACTCGGTTCCTTCCCACTTTTTGTGCACGATAATCTCTATTACCCCTTCATCAGGCGTGTTTTCTATGGCATTTTTTACTAAACCATCGATCACCTTGTGCACAATATCCGCAGGTATAAAGATGGTGGGTGTCGGCTCGAGGCGGCTGATGATCTCCACCTGGCGATGGGAATATAATGGTTTGAGGGCTTTAAGCCTTTCCCGAACGGAGTCGACAAGCATGATTTTCTCTGGTACGGCCTTTTTGGGGCCAAAGATTTCTTCAACGCACCCCTTGACCCGTTCTATGAGGGCGACTTCTCCCCCTTCCTCAGCGATGAGGGTCTCCAGTGCATCAGTGCATTGATCGAGCAGCAGAGAGAGGAGACCATAGGCCTTGTATTCTCTGTCCTGCATGATATCCGCCACTTCATACTGAATGTCCATGATGCGATCCAGGTTCCGTCGGGCCCTTGCGAGGGTGGCATTCCAACTCTCCTCCGGAAGGGCTGCCAGTTTTTCTGAGAGGAGTTTCAAGGAACCAGAGAGGACAGCTACCGGTGTCTTCAATTCATGGGATAAATGGTTGATCACCCTGTCTTTTGCTCGGTTCAAACTCGTTACCTCACGATAGGCCTTTTTAAGCTCCTCAGACACCCTGGCGTTTTCAACGGAGAGGGCTACGGTCCCTCCGATCATGTTTAAGAGATCGATATCCGTCTGGTCAAAAACAACTCCAATTTTATTGATAGCTCCAAGCACACCGATAATACGATCACCAATCCTCAACGGGACTTCGAGTAAATTACGGGACTCATATCCGAGTTGCTCATCCACCAGGGAATAAAAATCGGGGTCTTGGGAGATATCCGGCACAATGATCGGCTCCCCTGTCTTAACAACTCTACCTGCTATCCCCTGGTCGGCGGGGTACCGGATCTCCTTTGCCCTTTTTTGGGTAACCTGGTCTTCATAGGCCGCTCCCAAAAAATAGAACTCTTTCTTGTCCTCATCCAGCAAAATGACAATGGCGACCTCCACATTCAGGGACCGCCTGATCTCACTACTGATATAATCCAATAAATCCTCTAAATCAGGATATGCGGGAAGGGCCGTACTGATGCGGAGCATAGATTCATTGGTGCGTGCGATTCTCTTTTCTTGAGTAATATCCCTGAGCATCACAAGCTCCCCAGATGGCTCCTTGCCGGATTCCGAATAGATGGCAGCCGTGATCACCACCTCCAGAATCCGGCCATCTTTCGTGAGACGTTTGGTCTCCTCCCGCACCAGTTTTCTCTCTTTGAGCAGCTGTTTGATTTTTTCTATGGCCTCTTGCGCAAGTCCTGAGGGAACATAAGGGATGCGTTTCCCTTCCAATTCTTCGAAGGTCCAACCGAACGTTTCAGTAAAGGCAGGATTGATGAAAGAGACCAACCCCTCAAGGGTGAACACCACAGTAGGATACGGAACAAAATTAAAAAGCGTCCTAAGGCGTCGTTCCGACTTGCGCAGTTGTTCCTCTGCCCGTTTGCGCTCGGTGATGTCCTGTAGGGTCTCTACCGCTCCGACAATGTTCCCCTCAGCATCTCTCAACGGTGCCGCGGTAAAAAACATATATTTGCCGTACTCTCCCAGATTGGGGAAAAAATCCTCCGCCTCGTAAGCACCCTCAATGACGGCTGATTTTCGATATGTGTCACCGTAATACCTGGCAATCTCCTCTTCAGGAACGTTATCGACAATAAGATCAGCCATGATAGGTCTCTGTTGCTCATAGAAGGTCATCCACTGGTTCCGGCTCCCGATTATTTCACGTGCGGCAATACCCGTCAGATTCTCAAAAGCCCTGTTACAGCGGGTGACGATGTGCTTGTCATTAATGACAATGGTCGGTATTGAACTCCCTTCAAGGAGTTGCGAAAGTCCTTTTTCACTCTCCAGCAGGGTTTCTTCCGCTATCTTGCGCTGAGAGGCTTCTTGCTCTAAATCATTGACCCTCTGTGCCAATTCTCCATAGGTTGGTTTTTTGGCCATCGGAAAACCCTCCGCTTGCCCTTCACAAAAAGGGCACACACGTAGTGACTCTGACTATGATTTCTGCTTCCTCAATGATACAAATTATATATCAGAGTAAGATTTATTGCAGTATCAAACATGCAGGGCATACCTTGTGCGAAAAAGATAAGTCCTCCTTTGATTTTCTCAAAAGGATTTGATATAGTTGGTCTGAATTGAACAGCAGAGCCAATCCGTGGCACATAGTGAAAATAAGAAGGACACAGCTTTTTCACTGCTGAGCTTTCCGGATAAGAGCTAGGATACGCGAGAGAGAGTTTTCAATGAAGCGAGACAAGATCAAGACTGAGCTCTTGGTTCATGACCTGAAGGTCCCTCTGGTTGTGATTGAAGCGGGAATCAATTCATTGCTAAAAAAGCTTGACGAATATGGACCCCTGACGGAAAAACAGGAAAAGATTTTAATGAGAATGCTGAGGAATACCAAGCTCATGCAAATGTTGGTGAACGATGTCCTTGAACTAGGGAGGTCCGAAGCAGGGATAGTCAATGTACGCAATATAACACTTTCTGATTGCATCAGGCCGGTTCTGGTGGAACTGTTTGATTTAATTGACTGCGAAACATCGGAGAGGTTAAAAGCCTGCGCCGATCTCGCGCAACTTAAAAAGACGTTAGAAGAAAAAGGCCTGCAGCTTTTCATCGATGAAGGCCTGTGGTGTCAAGAGGTCTGCATGGATGAGGCGAAGGCAAAGCAAGTGCTCAGGAACCTCTTGAATAATGCCTTAAAATATCGAAAAGAGCAGGTGGAATTAAAAATCAATGAAAAAGATGGGTGCCTTGTTCTCTCTGTCAAGGATGATGGTGAAGGCATACCTTCCATCTATCATAAAAAGATCTTCAAGAGCTACTTCCAGATGGACCCCACAGACTCCTACCCCGTCAGGGGGCATGGATTGGGCCTGGCCGGAGTCATGGTGCTGGTAGAGGACATGGATGGCGAGTTGTCGCTCGACAGTGACAAAGGAAAAGGTGTCACCTTCTTGGTTAAGGTACCGTTGTCGACTACCTCATAGTGCCATACAGAAACAGATCCTTTCTGCCGGAGAAGGCTTGTACAAAATGACTTTATTTTTGCCACATCCTGTTGAAGCATGGATGCTGGGTCCGAAGTCAATAGTGTAATGAGTTAAATTCGAATTTTAGTACCCGATGAGATTGGACCAGAATTCGTGGTCTTTTTCCCTCCAGTCAGGACCAAACCTGTTGTCATAAAAGCCGCTCAGCCTTTCGTACCATCTGACGAAGACGTTCTTTTTTTGCTCTCGGGCCTCGATAACATCAGCTACAAATATATCAATTTTGTTGATCTCATCCTTAGGCACATAATATGAAGCACCTTCCTGAAAGGACTTTTTGAGGCTCTCCTTTGAAAGGGCATGAGCCGTCAGCATCAGGGCCGGGACTTTCTTCTCGTTAGCAATCGCCAGCAGGTCATAACCCTTAACCCCCATGATATCCAAGACAGCAATATCGTAATAATTGTTTTCGAGCAGATCTTTTGCCTCTTCAAAGGTCGAGGCTGTATCAATCTTGCATATACTCAATAACTCTACCAATATATCAAGGATATCCTTTTCGTCATCAACGATCAACACCTGTTTCCCTTTCAGAATCTTTTTCGTATCCATAACCTTCCCTCCTTTAGAAATTAATTATAGCTCAGTTGTGCTCGGTATACAATGTTGTATCGTACCGCACATAAATATAGTAATTAACGAACCATAAATCAACTCAAAACAACGCAAGTAAATAAGGAATGTGAGTTCTAAAGAAGAAAAGCCCTACCCTATATACAGGGAACTGTTGATTGTTCGGCAGACAGAACTCCATTTTATGCGCTCCGCCCTCCTACCTCCTCAATAACTGAGCAAGATTCCATCTGGAAGGAGCCACCCCTCGGATACCGTCGCCCAGAAGAGGCCAAAAAGCAGCTTACCGCACTACGCTCCCCGGAGGCACCTCCTTGTCGGGTAGGAGCAAAACGGGTTTCCCATCGACATCCACTGCCATGATCATCCCCCGGCTTTCTACGCCCTTCAGCTTCCGCGGCTCCAGATTGACCAATATCGGCACTTGTTTGCCGATGAATTCCTCTGGCGCGTAGGTAGGGGCCATACCCACTACAACTTGTCTGTGCTCGCCCCCGAGGTCAAGCTCTAAGCGGATGAGTTTGTCAGCACCCTCTACCTTATCTGCCCCTGTTACCGTGCCGATTCTGATATCCAGCCTCATGAAATCATCAAATGTGATCATTGCCTACTCCTTTTTATTATATCCCACGGCTATGATGATAAGGGGCTCGTGTTCTTTTGGTGCCCCGATGGCCTCGGTCACTGATGCATCGCGAAAGGCCCCCACGATCCCGGCCCCCAGACCCAAAGCCCCTGCCTGGAGGAAGATGTTCTGCCCCACGTGCCCCACTTCGATGTGGGCATATCTGATCCCCCGTTCACCGTATTTCCGCGTAATCCGCTCGTATTCCGCAGTGATGACAAAGACGACCGGGGCTGTAGCTATCCACATCTGTGACAGGGCTGCAGAGGCCACGTTCTTTCGACGATCCTCTTTCACTGTGAGCTCAAGACTGTGGCGTGCCGAGTGGTAACGATAGAGCCCAGGCCCCAACCCCTCGACTCCTCCCTTTCCCACCACGGCATAGACATCCAGGGGATAGAGAGCTCCCCCCGAAGGTGCCGCCCGAAACCCCCTGCGTTCATCCGTTATCCCTTGGGCAGCCCACAGCAGCTGCGACAGGTGAGCCATGCTCAGGGCATCAGGTCGAAATGCACGGACGGTCCTGCGTTCTTTGATGGCCCGCTCCACAGAAACTGCGCCATCAAAAGCGGGCTTGGGTAGTTGAATAAACCCTCCCTGCTGGTCCTTACCCCACCCCGGAACCGCCAGCATCACGATGACAAAAAAGCAAAAAAGCCTGAGAACAGATCTGCTCATCCTCCCCTCCTGAGTATCCAATGCCCATGGCGCACCCACACCCTGCTGATATAACCCGCTACTCCCGTTGTCAACAAGGACAGAGGAACTATGCTGCGGTAATGAGGTGCACTGCCCGTGGCACCATCTCAATGACCACAGGGAGGGCACCGATTTGCTCACCGTCTACATCCAAGAGGACCCGCTGGTCTGAGAAGGCCTCCACCCGCTTGCCGACAAAGGAGCTGACCTGTGCGACCTGGTAGATCTTTCCGTTGTAGAGCTTCGGGAGATTCCAAAAGACCTCGGGGAGGGTGAGATCCCCGATCACCGTGACATGGAACAGGCCATCATCCACCCGCGCCTGCGGGGCCACCCACATGCCGCCGCCATGATACTGCCCATTGGCAACGGCCACATTCCAGATGGTGACCTCCCCATCAAAGCTCTCATCCACCTTCAGGTGTATCTTCTTTTTATTATACTTCAGTAGAGAAATCACCATGGCCCAGAGGAACGAGAGAAACCCTCCAAAGGCCTTGGTGGTCTTGTTTGCCCGCTCATCTACCTCTCCCCCTAAACCGAAGCTGGTAACGTTGTGAAAATAGCGGTAGGAAGGCTGACCACGACGGTCCTGATAGCGAATACGCCCCAGATCAAGGATGCGAGTATGGGAATGTTTGATGATATCCAGGGCTCGGTCAAGATCCCGATAGATGTGAACGCTCTTGGCCAAATCACAGCCGGTACTGCGAGGGATGAACCCCAGCATGGCCTCTGGGCGGATGGGCTTGTCCTCTCCCATAAGGCCGTTCACCACCTCATTGAGTGTCCCATCCCCTCCGACACAGACGACAACCTCAGCGCCCTGGTTGAGGGCCTGGCGGGTAAGCCCAATGGCATCCCCCGGACCGGTGGTGAAGTGGGCAGAAAAAGGGCCCAGCCGATCCCGCGCCAAGGCCTTGATGGTGGGCCATGATCTGCCAGCAGATCCTGCTGCCGCATGGGGATTAACGATGAAGACGATCTTTTTTGAGGCCATGAATATCCTCAGGCGTGATCGAGGAACACCCCGTTCTGACGGAAAAGCTAAGGGATATCCTCTACCCCTTAGCCCTGTGCCGTGACGATGAGCTCCTCGAACGTACGCTTGGGCACGTGGTGGACGCCCTCTTTGTCACGCCAATAGCGAATATCCCCACCGGGCTCCAGGTCATCGAGCACCACCTGCTCTACGGGCTTGCCGAGGGCCACTACGAGCCTGATCTTCAGATGGTCGGCAATGTCTAGCTCCTGCCGCAGTCTTTCCTTATTGATGGATCCGATCATACATCCCCCCAGCCCCTTTTCCACCGCCCCCAGCAATATGGTTTGAGCCACAATGCCGTCGTCACACCACCAATCTTTCGTGATGGTCTCATCGATGAGGATAACGATATAGGCGGTCGGGCGCTCTCCTGGGGCCGGGCCATCCCAATCCTTCAGATAGGCGGCCCAGACCAGGCAGGGGAAGATGCGGTCATTGGTCTTCTCGTCCGCGGAGAGGATATACTTGAGGGGCTGGCGATTGGCCGCCGAAGGGGTGCAGCGGGCAAGACCAATCAGCTCCATTAGGGTCTCGTGCTCAATGCGGTGAGATTCGTCGAAGCGGCGGTAGCTGCGGTTGCCCAGAACAAGATCATGCAGACTGGCCATGGCAATACTCCTCGCTTGTGGTGATCTTCGGAGGGGGCAAAAGAAACCCCCTAGACCGAACCACTTATTAATCTACCTTCTTAAACTTATCGCCCTTTGTCCCGCATACCGGGCAGGAATCAGGGGGCTCCTTCTCGGCCGTGTATCCGCACACTGGACACACGTAATAGGGATAGTCTTCCTGCGCGCCTCCCAGCCCTTCAAGCATTTTTTGATAGAGCTGGGCATGTATCTGCTCAACCTCATTGGCGTAGGAAAAGGACCGTTCGGCATCCTTGTGCCCCTCGGCCTTGGCCGCCTCGATCATCTCCGGGTACATGTGTGTAAACTCGTGGGTCTCGCCATTGATGGCGTCAGCCAGGTTCTCTTTGGTCCCCCCGATGGCCTTGAGGGCCCGCAGGTGGTTGTGGGCGTGTACCGTCTCCGCCTCGGCGGCTGCCCGAAAGAGACGGGCCACCTGGGGATAACCATCTTGATCAGCCTTGGCGGCATAGGCCAGATACTTGCGGTTGGCCTGGGACTCACCGGCAAAGGCCTCGTTCAGATAATCGTCTGCCTTGGACATCTGTTTTCCCTCCCTCTTGTAATTATATAGAGATTACTCGAAAATATGATATTCTTTGTACCCCTGTTTGTCCAGGGCATTGAGGCAAAAAGAGACCTCCACCCTGAAACGAGCACCCTACCCCCCTCTTGGGATCTCACGGTAGCGAATCTCAATACACCCTGAGCATTACTTCTCCCTATCTCAGCATCCACAGGCTGAGGACCATTACCATCATGCCGCAGATGACACCCAGCATAGGTGAATGTTCGGTGTCGAAGGCCTTGGCAACCGGTATGAGCTCATCGACCGAGATAGCGACCATGATCCCCCCGACGGCAGCAAGGACAAATCCCATTACCCTCTCTGACAAGATGGGCATAAGGATTGCTGCCGCCAGGGCGGCGCCGACAATCTCGCTGACCCCGGAGAGAAACGACCAGAGGAACGCCTTTTTCCTGCTGCCGGTGGCCACATATACCGGCACGGATATGGCCAGACCTTCGGGGATATTGTGAATAGCGATGGCGACTGCGATGGCCAATCCGAGATTGAAATCTTCCAATCCCCCCACAAAGGTTGCCATCCCCTCCGGAAAGTTGTGGATCGCTATCCCCAGGGCCACGAGGAGCCCGGTCCTTTGCAAGGCCGGGGGTAATTGGCCGTCGGCCAGGCCATACGTGCCTTTAGGGTGGTCGTGTTGGGCGATGTAATCGTGGGGTATCAGGAGGTCAATAAGGTAATAGCCCCCCATCCCCACAAAAAACGCCATATGGGCTCCCAGAAAACCAACGCCCTCGGTCCTTATGGCTCCAGCCAGGAGTTCGACAAAGGAGACGAGGATCATGACCCCCGCTGAGAAGCCGAGAGTGAAGCCGATGAACCGGGGACTCGTCCTTTTTACAAAGAGACCGAGCACGCTCCCGATGGCTGTCGACAGCCCTGCACCCGTGGCAAGAAGTAATGCAATCCACATATGCATTTCAGCCCTCAAGAGACAAAAAAGTAAGGATGTTTTACACCCTTACGTTCTCGCTAGGAATCCTCCTTCTTCTTTTGCCCTTTCGTTGCTATTTTAAGCCTCTTTTTCTCACGTTTGTAATCAAACGTGCTCTTTTTGTCGTCTGCAGGCTGAGCAATAAGAGATCTTTCAGCTTTGCGTTTATGAAATCTCCCTATGAGGAATTTGGCAAGATATTTACCAAAATATCCTATGAACCCTGCAGCAAAAACTA
>CAYWLI010000043.1:0-15673 GCA_964459135.1 uncultured Thermodesulfobacteriota bacterium
TCATCTCGTAGAGAGTCACCGGCACTCCCCGATGGGCCGCCTGCCAGGCCGCCTCGCTTCCGGCCAATCCCCCCCCGATGATCAGAAGTCGCCCTTCACGCATGTTCCACTTCCCGATACCTTTCTTGCCATATTGCACTTACTCCACTTCGAAAAAAGGGGTTCTCTCCCTTCTTTTACCACAGCAACCATACTCATACAATGAAAAGGACCCGGGCTGGGGGTTGATGTGAATCAGTCTTGCAGTGTGGTGAACTGTGAGCTATGCCTTGTATATATAACAATTCGGCATCATAGTGTCAAAAAAAGGAGTGTATTGACTTGATGGGGTTATGTCATTACCATTATAAAAAGATAATTTCCCCTTTATATTGAGAATGTAAGAAGAAACAAGAGGTCAAGCCCCTTTGTCTGTTACCCCTGCTGATAACCAAGAAAGAAGGCATATCCTTCATAAGGTCTCCGAGGCCTTGGAGAAACGATATGGGGTCCCGGGTACAGGGCCTCCGGATAAACCTTTAGAGGTATTGATCCGCACTATCCTTTCCCAAAACACGAATGACAGAAACCGAGATCTGGCCTATGGGGAATTGCGGAGAAAATTCCCCCGATGGGAAGATTGCGTAGAGGCCGACCCGGAAGATATCGCCGAGGCCATCAAGGTGGGAGGGTTAGCCCGGCAAAAATCGGCGCGGATCAAACAGGTCCTCCAATGGGTCCATGAACGGTGGGGAAGCATGACCCTCACCCCGCTCTGTGATATGGAGACAGCTGAGGCCATGGAGACCCTGCTCAGTTTGAAGGGGGTGGGCCCCAAGACCGCCAATTGTGTCTTGGTCTTCGGCTGCGGGAGGGATGCCTTTCCGGTGGACACTCATATCCTGAGGATTACCAAGCGACTGGGCCTGATCTCCCCCGAGACGACAGCGGAGAAGGCCCACGGGCTGCTGGCCCAGATGGTCTCCGACGGCATGGCTATCCCCCTACACCTCAATCTCATTAGATACGGGCGGGAAACGTGTAAGGCCCGTCAGCCTCGCTGTGGGCACTGTCTCTTCCCGCACCTGTGCACCCTCCCCCTGGAGCAGCGCGGTGGTGACTGAGGACTGGTACAGGGATACCGAGAACTCCTGCGGGATAGAGGAGCTTCTGCACCTGACCAAGAGGGCATGGAATCGTCGAGATGAGCTCACCATTGCAGGGCTGACAGGGGGGAGCAAGGGGTTCTTCATCAGCCTTCTCATAAGGGAGATCTCCCCCCTCCTCGTAATCACCCCTGACCAAGATGAAGCAGAGGCCTTGTGGGACACAATCCGCTTCTTTGCCCCGCCAGAGGATCGAGAGGGGATTGTGCTGTTTCCCTCTGACGGTATCCCGTACGGGGACATCACCCCCTTGGGGCTCATAAGCCAGCGGACGAAGACCCTGCGGTTCTTCACCGAGGGAAAGGCCTCTCTGGTAATAGCCCCCATCCAAGGGCTGCTGGGCACGGTCATCCCCAAGGAGGCATTTATTTCCTCTGTGATCCGGATAAACAGCGGAGAAGAACGAGACCGTGAAAAGCTGGTCAGGGATTGCATTGCCCTCGGCTACAGCCGCGTCGAGATGGTGGAGGAGCGAGGGGAGATGAGCCTGCGGGGGGGGATCATGGACATCTACCCCATCGACCAAGAACTCCCTCTCAGGATAGAGTTCTTCGGCGACCAGGTGGACTCCATTCGCACCTTCGATGTGGAGACCCAGCGCTCAGCACAACTGACACTGGAGGCCGTCATTACCCCTCTGCAAGGAGAGGGGACGGGAACCATCTTTGAGTATCTCCCCTCCGGGACACCCGTCCTGCTCGATAGCCCCCTTGAGGCCGAACATGAGGCGGAGGAGTTCTGGGAACAGCTAAAAAGGGTTGGGAAGAGGGAACAGCATCTTCCTCCTGATAGCGTTATGGGCATGATTAAGGAGAGGCCACTGGTAACAATAGGGGGCTGGGAGATCCCCTCCTCGAAGCCCCCCCCTTCGAACCGGGCGACCCTGCGCATCTCCTCCAATGAGGACCTCTCACGGGACATTAAGGCATCGGGGTTGAAGGCCTTAACGCAGGCGATTCAGGAGTGGCTGAAGAAAAAATGGGCGGTCTATCTCACCGCGCAGACTGCGGGGCAGGGGAAGCGGCTTGTGGAGCTGTTGGATGATCTCGGGCACAAGGCGGATATACAAAATGCCTTCCCTCCCCATCCTCTGAAGCATCGCGGCCGTCTTGTGGTTGCGATAGGTGACCTTAAGACCGGCTTTCTCCTAGCCTCCGAGGGGATGGTGGTGCTGACCGAGGAGGAGATCTTCGGCCAGAAAAGAAGGGCCGGCCACGGCAGGCGTGCCCAGTCGGTACCATTTTCCACCTTTGAAGACCTCAGGCGGGGTGATCATGTGGTGCATGTCGATTACGGGATAGGACTCTACCGGGGGTTGGTGAGGTTGGAGGCCGCCGGAGGTGACCCTTTGGTCAGAGGTGGCCCTTTGGCCAGGCAAGGGGTGGAGAACGACTACCTCTTTATAGAGTACGAGGGGGAGGATAAACTCTATGTCCCGGTGGATCGGTTCAATCTGGTCCATAAATTTATCGGGACCGGCGAGGGATCTCCCAAGCTCGATCGTTTGGGAGGGCAATCCTGGAGCAGGACCACAAAGCGGGTCAAGCGGGCAGCCCAGGAAACGGCCAGAGAGCTTGTGGATATCTATGCCGCCCGTAAGACCTTTCAAGGGTTTACCTTTTCCCCCCGCGATGCCTTCTTTAAAGAGTTTGAGGCGGCCTTCGAATATGAAGAAACCCCTGATCAGGGGGAGGCCATCGAGCGGGTAATGGAGGATATGGAGGGGTCTAAGCCCGCGGACAGGTTGATCTGCGGAGATGTGGGCTATGGCAAGACAGAGGTGGCCATCAGGGCGGCCCTCAAGGCGGCCCTGGATAACAAGCAGGCTGCCGTTCTGGTCCCTACCACCGTCTTGGCTCAGCAGCACTACCTGACATTTACCACAAGGCTCCAGGGTTTCCCCGTAGTGATTGAGAGTCTGAGTCGGTTCAAGTCTCGTGCCGAGCAGGAGGAAATCCTGCAGCGCCTCAGGGAAGGGAAGATCGACATCATCATCGCCACCCACCGCCTCCTTCGACCTGATGTCTCTTTTCGGGATTTAGGCCTGTTGATCATCGACGAAGAACACCGATTCGGCGTCGTTCACAAAGAGCGCCTCAAAGAGATGAAAAAACTGGTGGACTGCATCACCCTTACCGCCACCCCCATCCCGCGCACCCTGCAGATGTCGCTCTTGGGGATCAGGGATTTGAGCCTCATCACCACCCCTCCCCCCAATCGCCAGTCCATCCGCACTTATCTCGTCAACTTCGACCAGAGGGTAATCAAAGAGGCCATTCTGACGGAAATCAACAGGGGGGGGCAGGTCTTCTTCGTCCACAACCGGGTAAAGGACATCGATGCGGTAGCCTCCCTGTTGCGGGGGCTGGTACCTGAGGTTCGCCTGGCAATAGCTCATGGACAGATGCGGGGGCGAGCCCTGGAGGGGGTGATGATGCAGTTCGTTCAGGGAAAGATTGATCTCCTGGTCTGTACCAGTATAATCGAATCCGGCTTGGACATCCCCAACGCCAACACCATCATCATCAACCGTGCAGAGCAATTTGGATTGGCTGACCTCTACCAACTCAGAGGCAGGGTGGGAAGATCTGCTCAGCGGGCCTGCGCCTATTTGATCGTCCCCCCCCGGCAGCATCTTTCCCGGGAGGCCCTCAAGAGGTTGCGTGCCATCCAAGAGTTGAGCGAATTGGGCTCCGGCTTTCGGCTTGCTATGCGCGATCTGGAGATCAGGGGGGCGGGACATCTTCTCGGGCATGTCCAATCGGGCCACATTGCTGAGGTGGGTTTTGAGCTGTACAACAGCCTCTTGGAGCAGGCCATCAGGGAGCTCAAGGGTGAAGAGGTAGCGGAGCAAGTAACCCCTGAGATTCGTTTACCCATCGAGGCCTCTATTCCCCCTGACTATATTATGAACGATAATCAGCGCCTGAGCGTCTACAAGAGGCTTTCACTCTTGGAAGATGAGGAAGCGGTTGAAGAGATCGCCATGGAGTTGCAAGACCGCTTTGGGCCCCTTTCCCCATCCCTGTTGAACCTTTTGGAGGTCATCAGGCTGAAGATATGGTTGCGCACGGTCTCCGTGCAGAGATTTGAATTAAGGGATGGCACGGTAGGAGTAACCTTTGTCCCCGACGGGGTAATTTCCCCGGAGAAGGTAGTGGATCTTCTCGAACGGGGGGGTGGCAAGTATCGCTTGACACCGAAGATGAAGTTACTCTATACACCCGAAGCAATGGACTGGAGGGGAATACTGGATGAAACGAGAAACATCTTGCAAGGGTTGGTATGATATGATAGCCTTTTGCCAACATGCGACTATATACCGTGATTAAAAAAAGCAGCGTATGGTGGGTGTTGCCGTTACTCTGCTCCCTCTGCTCGCTCCCGTCCTGTAACAAGGCGCAACCCCTGAAGGAAAAGGAATTGGCGCGGGTAAATGATCGCATCATCACGTTAGATGAGTTCGAAGGAGAGATGGAGCGCCTCCCACAATTCCTGAAGACACAAATGATCTTCGAAGAGGGGAGAAGGAAATTTTTGCAAGAGCTCATAAACCAGGAGCTCCTCTTACAGGAGGCAAGGAAGAGGGGGCTGGACAAGGACAAAGAGATTCTCGTCAATTTAGAAATAGTTAAGAAGGGATTGATCACCAATGCCCTCCGGGAAGAACTCTGTGCAGGGAAGGATGAAGTGAGCGACGAGGAAGTGGCATCATATTATCGGGAGAACAAGGAGGAATTCATCCTGGAAAAGGTGCGGGTCAGGCATATCATGGTGGAGACATTGCCGGAGGCTCAAAAGATCAAGAGGCTGTTGGATCAGGGAGAGGATTTTATCACCTTGGCGAGGCAATACTCTATCAGCCCCAACAAGGCAGAGGGTGGTGACCTCGGGTATATCGAGAGGGGAAGGGTGGGCAAAGAGTTTGAACAGGCCGCCTTTGCCTTAAAGCAACGGGGGGAACTGAGCGACATAGTCAAGGCCGAATTGGGCTATCATATCATTCGCCTTGAAGACAAGATAGGTCCTCGACAGCTTACCTTTTCCGAGGTACAAGAAGAGATTCGGAACCGTCTCAGGAACAAGAAAAGGGAGGAAATTCTCACTGCCTATTTGCAAGACCTGCGGGAGGGAGCGCAGATCATCATTCATGAGGAGCTATTGGCAACCGAGGAGGAAGATGGTTCATGAAGCATTGTTTCAGGTTTCTCACCTTGATCTTATTGTTTATGGCTATGCTCCCCTCCTGCAAGAGGAATGTACCAGCACACATCGTGGCAGAGGTCGATGGGGATGCCATCACCGTTGCAGAGTTCACCACGGAATTCTTCCCATTGGTGGAAGGCTACGACACTCCTCCCTCAGATCAAGAGCAAGAAGCGTTGAAGAACTTGAAAGAGGCCCTTCTGGGTCAGCTCATTGAGAAGAGGGTTATCCTCCACGAGGCCCCAAATATGGGGATAACGGTGAGCGATGAGGAACTGGAGGAGGTCTTGACCTCGATTCAGCGGGACTACCCTGAAGGTGGATTTGAAGAAGTCGTGCAAGATGAGGCTTCCCTCCTCCGTTGGAAAGAACAGTTGCGCCAGAGGCTCCTGATCGAAAAGGTCATCAGCAGGATCTCGCAGGTTACCTCCGCCATTGATGAACAGACTATGAAAAAATACTACGAGCAACATCGGGAGCAGTTTGTAGTTGCCGAACAAGTGAGAGTGCGACAAATCGTAGTCAAAGATCGCGAAGATGCGGAGAGTATACTCAGGAAGCTCAAGCGGGGGGACCCCTTTGATGAGCTTGCAAGGCGGTATTCCTCCGGTCTAGAAGCCGAAGAGGGGGGGGACCTTGGGTTCTTCGGCCACGGGGAGATGCCGGAGGAATTTGATGTAGCCTTTTCTTTACAAGAAGGAGAGATCAGCGATATCGTGCAGAGCCCTTACGGCTACCACATCTTCCAGGTCGTTGCCAAGGGTGGTCAGTCTGAATTAGACTTTGCTCAGGTGAAAGATCAAATTAGGAGCATGATCACGCGAGAGGAGGAAGAAAAGACTTTTCAAGATTGGCTGAAAACGATTAAAAAACAGGCACGCATCACAGTGAATAAAAGCGCCCTTGAGGGGATAGGACTTCCTGCTCCTCACCAAAAACAAGAGGACGAGAAAACTCAATGAAGAGGGGGTATCGATCGATGGTGAAATGCATGTTGCAAATTATACTCATCATTGTTCTGTTGATACCTTTCCCCGTTGCGGGGAAGGTGCTTGATAGCGTGGTAGGGGTCGTAGATGGTGATGTAATCACCCTTTCTGACCTCGATGAAGCCATGCCGCGGTACGGAAAGGCCAACATCCTTGCCGAAGGAAACCCTTTGGACAAGGAAATCAAGCTGCGCCAGGCGCGCAAGGAAGTCCTTGATATGCTCATTGAAGAGCGGCTTTTACAGCGGGTTGCCGAACGGTTTGGCATCACGGTCGAAGACGTAGAGGTCGACAAGACCATCGAGCAGATGCAACAAGGAGCGAATGTCGATGAGGAAATCATGGCACAAGAACTCGCAGCGCAAGGATTCACCCTGGAAGGGTACCGCTATTTTCTCAAGGCACAGATCAGAAGGGCCCGGATCATAGAGGCTGCTATCAGGCCTACCGTATCAATGGCTGAGGACAAGATACGAGAATATTATCAAAATCATAAAAACAACTATCTATACCCCGAGGTGAGAGTGAGTCAGATATTGATTCAGGTTAACACCGAGGCCGAGGAGCCAACACCCAAAGATTGGGAACAAGCGAAAGAAAAGGTGGAAACTGTTTTGCAGAGCCTGAGAAAGGGTACACCATTTGAGGAATTGGCTTCTCGCTATTCGGATGACACAACCTCAGCTTCCTCTGGAGGGGACATCGGGTTTTTTAAAAAGGGAGAGATGATTCCTATGCTCGAAGCGGTGGTATTCAGGATGCAGGAGGGAGACGTGAGTGAGGTCATTCAATCGTCTCAAGGGTTTCATCTCCTCAAGGTGACAGAGATACGGGCCGGATCAATTGCACCATTCGAAGAGATAAAGGCACAGGTTACGGACGATTACTATCGGGAAGAAGTGATGAGACTCTATACCAAATGGCTGGATGATCTGAAGAATCGCTCAAACGTGGAGGTTAAGCTTTAACCCCCCTTTTGTATTAGTAACACAACTCATACGATGCCCTCCCCCTTTATCGCCATAACTATGGGCGACCCCGCTGGTATAGGGCCGGAGATCATCGTCAAGGCCCTCGGCGAACACAGCTCCTTTTTTCGGTGCCGCCCCCTTGTATTGGGAGATGAGGCGATACTCGCTTATACCACCCAATGGATGAAGGCTCAGGTAATCATTAAGCGGATCACAGGGCCTGAGGAAGGGGAGTTCAAACCAGGGATTGTGAACCTCATACCCCTGACCAACCTCACCCCTGAAGAAATTCCCATGGGCCGATCCCAACAAAAGGGAGGGGAGGCGGCTTACCAATATATCGAGAGCGGGGTAAAGATGGCCCAGGCGGGCACTGTTGATGCCCTCGTAACGGCCCCTCTCAGCAAAGAGGCCCTGAATGCGGCCGGGCATTCATTCCCCGGCCATACAGAACTCCTGGCCGCAATGACGGGGGTAGAGGATGTGGTGATGATGTTGGCAGGCCCCCGATTGCGCGTAGCCCTCGTGACAACCCATCTTCCCCTCCGCGAAGTACCCACCGCCCTGACCACAGAGCGGATCAAGCGGACTATCGTAATCACCTTTCAGTGGCTGCAGGAGTATATGGGGGTTAAGGATCCCAAACTGGCCGTGGCAGCCCTTAATCCCCATGCCGGAGAGGGAGGACTCTTCGGCTCCGAAGAGAAAAAAATTATCGCACCTGCCATCGAGGAGTGTCATCAAAAGGGTATCACGGTAGATGGCCCCCTCCCGCCGGATTCCCTCTTTTTTCATGCCGCTTCGGGAAGATATGATGCGGTTGTTTCCATGTACCATGACCAGGGATTGATCCCCCTCAAACTCCTGCACTTCAGAGATGCCGTGAATATTACCCTAGGATTACCCATCATCCGGACCTCAGTCGATCATGGAACAGGATATGATATCGCTGGTCAGGGGGTGGCTGATCCAACAAGCCTCATCAACGCCATCCTGATGGCCTCGAAGATGGCCCTGACAAAGAAGGGCGGGGCTTAGGATGCCGGGAGGAAACAATCTTCCTTAAGGCAACAATACATCCCTTGCAATAAAAAGTCTTGCTCGAACAATTTCTTTTTAACCCTTGACAACTGCTGACTGTTTGGATGAACCTATGGGGCACGTTCTACGAAATATATGAATATCAATAAAAAGATTGAACAGGTCAGCATGAGAAATTATTATAAAGAAAGAGGAGAGATATGAACTGGCTTATGGATTTAGATACTGCATTGATGCGTCTTTTAAACGTGGAGTTGACCCATCCGTTTCTCGATCGGGTTCTCCCTCTCTTTTCTGATTTTGATGTGTGGATAATCCCCTTCATCATTCTTTTGATCATCATTGTGATCAAAGAGCGTCTGAAAGGGGTCTTCATCGTGGCGGGCCTTGGGTTGACCATCCTGCTCAGCGAGACAATCAGCACAAGGGTGGTGAAGGAACTCGTGGGCAGGATCAGGCCGTGCCATATCCATGAGTGGGTGCGCCTCGTCGGGAGCTACTGTCCAAACTCCGCTGCCTTCACCTCGACCCACGCCACCAATATCACCGCAGCAATTACGTTCTTATCCTTCTTCTTCCCGCGCTGGCTTCTCTTCGTGATGATACCTCTAGCCATCATCGTCGGGTATTCCAGGGTCTACAAGGGAGTACATTACCCACTTGATGTCATCGGAGGGTCGATACTCGGGATAGGATGTGGCTGGGGAATATATGTGTTGCTTAAAAAGTTAGTCTTTCCACGCTTTAATATTGAGGTCAAGCCTGCCCGCGCCACAGAGGAGGAGTCTTCCACCAAGAAGCGGCACAAGGGGAACAAACGCTAGTTACCAAAGAGATTCTGTATAAAGTGGGATTCTACTTCAGTTTTGCTGCCGGATATTAAAGAGGATCGTAAGGACCGGAGACCACACCATCTCGTACCACGTTCTCCTCATTCCCCTTTCTGTTCTCTGCTTCCTCTTCTTCCCACAGAGGAATAATGAAAACAGTATTATCCAATGGATCCACGTGGAGTTGTACCGCGGATGCGATCTTGTAGAGGTCATCGGTGATGAGCTTGGAGGTGAGCATCAGCGAGAGGACTTTTTTATACCGTTTCAAGGCTCGTTCCGGATAACGGTAGGGGTTATACAATGTGGGACTGGGGATAATAGCCGCCAGCAGGACAGACTCAAAAAAATTGAGATCTGCAGGGGACTTGCGAAAGTACTGCCAGCTTGCCGCTCCCAATCCATAGACCCCTGGCCCCCATTCGATAACGTTGACGTATAATTCGATGATCCTGTTTTTACTGAGGTGCCGCTCCAATTGATAAGTAATAATCGCTTCCTTCAATTTTCTCGACAGGGATTTCTCCCGAGACAGATAGAGATTCTTGGCAAGCTGCTGGGTGATGGTGCTGCCCCCGCGGACGGGCTTTCGCCTTTTGATATTTTCCCAGAGGGCGTCTCGCATCGCAGCAAAATTAAACCCACTGTGATGGTAAAAGGTATCGTCCTCCGCCACAATAACGGCCCATTGCAGAGCAGATGGAATCTGAGAGAAGGGGGTCCAGTAAGGGTTGCTCGGTCCCACGACAAAGGGGACCTTCTTCCCTGTCGCATCGCGTACCATGAGTGTCATGGTAAACTGGGGGTTTTTGAGAGGGCGAACATCAGGAAGGGAGCGGGCAATCACCCATACAAGAGCGCTCCACGATGCTATCAGGATAAGGCCGGCTATAAAAGGATGTTTTTTGGTCGGCATGGCTGTTTAAACGGTATTGGGATATTATTTCGTGGAAAAACGATGTTCAGGATCAGACATTGAACCGAAAGTGGACGATATCACCATCCTGCACCACATAGTCCTTCCCTTCAACCTTCAGTACTCCCTTTTCCTTGGCAGCATGTTCTGAACCACTGCTGGTAAAATCACCATAGGATATCACCTCGGCCTTGATAAAGCCTCGCTCCATATCACTGTGGATCCTTCCCGCTGCCTGCAGGGCTGAAGTCCCTTGGGGGACTGTCCATGCCCTGAGGTCTTGGCTCACCGTAGTGAAGAAGGTCACGAGACCGAGAATATCATACCCTACCTGTATTAACCGTTCGAGGCCGGAATCTTTCAGCCCCAATTCTTGGCGGAATTCCTCCCGTTCCCCTCCATTGAGCTGAGCGATCTCCGCCTCCAGTTTTCCGGCGATGACCACCACCTGCACACCTTCGGCCTGGGCCAACTCCCGCAGGTTCCTAACATATTGGTTCCCCTCCTCTGCCCCTGGATCATCCACATTGGCTACATAGAAAGTCGGCGTGGCGGTGAGGAGTTGGAGATCTGGGGGGAGGGTCTTCCCCGCAGCCTGAGTCAATACTTCCGCACGCTGCCCCTTCTCGAGGACCTCCTTGATCCCCGTCAAGAGGCGGGATTCTTCCTCTGGCCCCTTTTCGCCCAGCCGGAGGAGTCGACTGAGCTTTTCCACCCTTCTGTCCACCATCTCGAGATCGGCCAGGATGAGCTCGGTTTCTACTATCTCTATGTCCTGCCGGGGGTCTATGGTACCGTACGTGTGGGCTATCTCACCGTCGGCGAAACACCTGACCACATGGGCGACGGCATCCACATTGCGTATATGAGCCAAAAACTGATTCCCCAACCCCTCCCCCTTGCTCGCGCCTTTGACCAACCCTGCGATATCGAAGAATTCCAGTGTGGTGGGGGTGACTTTTTTGGGCTTGATCAGCCGGGCCAAGGTATCAAGGCGTGCGTCTGGTACGGGGACTATCCCGACATTGGGTTCGATGGTGCAGAAGGGATAGCTGGCTACTTCCGCCCCCGCTGCCGTGAGGGCATTAAAGATGGTCGACTTCCCCACATTGGGGAGCCCTACTATACCGCATCTAAATCCCATAGCCCCTCTTCATCGACGTGGAGGAGTCTGTCTCTTATCGCCTCATCAGCGGATGGCATGAGATACTTCATTGAGCGGATTTCTGTGCGGCCTTTTCTTTTTTACGGTCCTCTTTTGCCGCTTTTGTTTTCTTCTTTTCTTTCTCCTTTTGCTTAGCTTCCCGCTTCGTCACTCCTTGTTTTTTCTCTTCCTTTTTCTTTTTTTCATCTTTCTTCTTCACTTCCTTGTCCGGTTGCACTTCTATGATCGACCGCTTGATGATCTTCCCTTTATGTTTGTCGAAATCTACTTTGATGTAGACCGTTTTGGGGAATATCTTAACAACCGTCCCCTCTTTTTCATCCTTTCCAAAAGGAAAAGTGATCTTATCGCCTACCTGCATCTTTTTCTCCTTCCTTAAAAGACCTTACGCCAATAGTACACCAGCATTTTTTGATATTCCATGATCACTCGTTTACAATCCTTGCTCCGTTTCCACCATTCCTCAGGATCAGCAGGGTCGTATGGGGACGGGACACTGATAACCGAGGCCTTTCCCTCGAGGGCATCCTTGAAGATGAGGTAGGCACGCCGGGAATGGTACTTGGATGTTACCAAGAGGACAGACGTATATCCCTTCTGTTCGACGAAATTGCTCACCTCTTGGGCCTCTTCCCATGTATCAGTGACCTCTTGTGCAGATGTCTCGATAGCAGCCAAAGGAACCCCCAGACCTTCAAGGATGATGATGAGGAGATCCCTGTTTTCCGGAACGTAAATCCCTCGTTTTCTGGTCTCCTCCAGGCCCTCCATGGGCTCCATCCTCGGAACAAAAACTACCTTCGCCAGTCCCTTGTTATAGAGATCTGCCCCGCCCCGAGCCCTGATAATGGTATCATCCCAATTGGCCGGGATGGCAATCACGTCGGCTTGTTGAGGAGATTGGTCGTAGACCAGGTATGTACCGATGGCTATCAGGATGCGTTGACGATAGGCGATAAGTTGGATGAGGGCAATAGCCACAATGATGAGGAAGATCAGCTTTCCTCGTTTCAGCTGCTGTTTTTTCCTCGCTTTAGGATTTATCATTGATGGTTTAGGTCGTTTTCTCATGGCGTCTTTTCACCTTTTTAGCATAAATCGAACTGCATTTCAACTGATCTCAACCGCCTCCTCGTCGAGCTCTCTAAACAAATTCCTATGGGTATACACTCAGGTTTAATGGTTTGACAAAGAAAGCTTCAAAAATAAAAGGGGCGTCCCACCCGGAACGCCCCTTTTATTTTTATTGTACTGATTAACCGAGCTTCTCTTCGCCGATCCTCATGCTGTAGAATGAACGATACACAAAGATCAGAGCGACTAAGAAAAAGGCAAGGCCGAGGCCAAGCTTCAAACCACGGCTTGTCATCGTCACCGCGATCTCCGTGGCAAGCAGGCCGAAGAGCGTGGTGAATTTGATGACGGGGTTCATGGAGACCGAAGAGGTATCCTTAAAGGGGTCGCCGACGGTGTCGCCGACAACGGTCGCTTCGTGCAGCGGAGTGCCCTTTTCTTTCAGGTCTACCTCGACGATCTTCTTCGCGTTATCCCAGGCAGCGCCTGCATTTGCCATAAAGATAGCCTGGTAGAGGCCGAAGAATGCGATGGCAATAAGGTAGCCGATGAAGAAGTAGGGATCAAAAAAGGAGAGTGCAAGGGCAAAGAAAAAGATGACGATAAAGATATTTACCATACCTTTCTGCGCATACTGGGTGCAGATCTTTACTACTTCCTTGCTGTCCTTGATGGATGCCGCCTTTTTTTTGAGGTTGATTTTTCTCTTGATGAAGACAACGGCCCTATATGCACCCGTTGTGACAGCCTGCGTCGCAGCGCCGGTAAACCAGTATATAACTGCCCCCCCCATCAGAAGACCGAGGATGATCTTGGGATTTACGAGGCTCAAGTGGGCGACAACGTTTCCAAAGAGGTTTTCAAGAAGCATGATGATGCCGAAGACCATCGTAGTGGCGCCGACAACAGCGGTGCCGATGAGAACCGGCTTCGCGGTCGCTTTGAAGGTATTTCCGGCGCCGTCTGCCTCTTCGAGATAGTCCTTGCCATGCTTGAAATCGGGATCAAATCCGAAATCCTTCTTGATCTCTTTCTTGATGCCGGGAATGCTCTCGATACGGGAGAGTTCATAGACTGACTGGGCATTGTCGGAGACAGGGCCGAAGGAGTCAACGCAGATCGTAACAGGTCCCATGCCAAGGAAACCAAAGGCCACAAGACCAAACGCAAAGACAGGCGCCGCAAATACAAACTTCGCAGGCATGATTGCGAGGATAGCGGCATGCTGGGACACCAGATAGGCGATGAGCATGAGCACAAGGATTACGAGACCTTCCCAGAAGGCCGAAAAGTTGCCGGCTACAAATCCGGAGAGGATGTCGAGCGATGCCCCCCCGTGACGGGCCGCGCCGACAACCTCTCGCACATGGCGCGACTTTGTGCTCGTAAAGACCTTGGTGAATTCAGGTATCAATGCCCCCGCCACGGTGCCGCAGCTGATGATGATGGACAGCGCCCACCAAAGCCCGGGGTACTTGGGGTCGAGCTCACCGAGAAGCACATAGCTTGCACCGAAGGTAACAAGGATCGAGATGATCGATGTGATCCAGATAAGGTTTGTCAGGGGCTGCTCGAAGTTGAATTTTTTCTTGTCGCCATAGAGAGAGGCGGTGATACCTTTATTGATGAAATATGATACGAGAGATGTGAGTATCATAAGAATACGCATCGCGAAAATCCAGATGATGAGGGTTGCCGACATCCCCAGGTTTGCAGCCAGCGCGAGGGCGAGAAATGCGATAAGCGCCACGCCAGTTACGCCATAGGTCTCGAAGCCGTCCGCTGTGGGGCCAACGCTGTCGCCCGCGTTGTCGCCGGTACAGTCGGCGATGACGCCGGGATTCTTCGGATCATCTTCAGGAAGATGGAAGACGATCTTCATAAGGTCGGAGCCGATATCGGCGATCTTCGTGAAGATACCGCCCGCGATCCTGAGCGCGCTCGCGCCGAGTGATTCGCCGATGGCGAAGCCGATGAAGCAGGGGCCTGCCAGTTCCTTGAGGAACACAAGAATGCAGATCATGAAAAAAAGTTCAACACTGACAAGCAGAAGGCCGACGCTCATGCCCGACTTCATGGGGATATTGACGACGTCAACGGGTTTGCGCGTAAGAGAGGCGAATGCCGCTCTTGCGTTTGCCTTTGTGTTGATCCTCATACCGAACCAGGCAACCCCATAGGAACCGAGGATGCCGAGAACCGAAAAGGCGAGGATGACTGCCACCTGGCTGATTGGCGTATGGGAGAGCACTACGAAATAATATACCATACATGCGGCGATGAGGGCCCAGAGAGCGATGAGAAACATGCCCTGTTGCGTGAGATAGGATTTACAGGTCTCCCAGATGATGTTGGAAACACCAAGCATCGATTTGTGGGCCGGCAGCTTATGCGTCTGCTTGTACTGAATCATCGCGAAGATTAACCCGACAATACAGATAAAAAGACCACCGTACATAATGGAAAGACCGCTTATACCGCCAAAGACGCCGAACTGCACCTGATCAAGGGGCGGCAGTTTGATATCCGCTTCACCGGCAAGTACCGGAGACGCAAGAAGCATCACCATACATAATAGTAATGCCGCGCTGAAAACTTTTTTCGAAATCATCACCCCTATCCTCCTTCTGTTATTTTTTACGCTAACCTTTTGATAAAAGTGGCTTAATCTAACAGAACAAATGCGGTAAAGTCAAGGCTTTTTCGCCTCTTTGTGAAAGCAAGTTCAATGTATAAGGAGGCGCATATAAATTTTTCTTGACATCAAACACAAGGAACTTCACTATAATCTACAACAAAAAAAATCACCATATTTGAGGGATTATACAAGTGACGTGGCTTATCATCGGTTTGGGGAATCCAGGCAAGCGATATAGACTGACAAAACACAATGTGGGCTTTCGGGTAGTGGATCGCTTTGCCGAGAAGAAAGGGATTAAGCTAAAAAGGCGTTTGGGGAAAGTGCAAGTAGGAGAAGGTCGGATTGGATCGGAGCGGGTTGTGATAGCAAAACCCTTGACTTACATGAACAGGAGCGGCGTGGTAGTAAGAAAGTTAATCAAGGAATTGGGAATAGCCCTCGATCACCTCGTGGTGGTACATGACGATTTAGACCTGGGGTGCGGCCGGATCAAGATAAAGGAAAGGGGGGGGCATGGCGGCCATAAGGGGGTCAGCTCGATCATTGAGCAGATAGGAAGCTCTGATTTCCTGAGGATAAAGGTGGGAATTGACAAACCGGAAAGGCCTGATGAGGGGGCGGATTATGTCCTTTCTCCATTCGATAATGAACAGCTTCCCCTCATAGAGGAGAGCATGGAACAGGCCTCTGAAGCT
>CAYWLI010000043.1:15773-17570 GCA_964459135.1 uncultured Thermodesulfobacteriota bacterium
AACAACACTCCCAGATCCTACCTCCAACAGGAACAAAGGATTACGTTGTCTAATTGTCGACACAGGCCAATCACAGTGTTACAACAATGCAAGGGAAATATCCTGTCCTGAGTCCGGCAAACCATTGTATGGTCAGGATGCCCAGTATGAAGGCATTGTACCGTCCTACCGGGATAATGGTGACGGAACAATAACCGACCTGAACACAGGCTTAATGTGGTCAAAAGCCGTTGATAAAAAGAAGGTAAGCCTCATCGAGGCAAAAAAAATTGCACAGAGAATGACCCTCGGCGGATATTCGGACTGGCGAGTGCCAAATATTAAAGAATTATATTCCCTCATTGATTTCAGAGGATATACCGGTTTTAACCAACAAGGTTCATATTCAGAGGTTCCCTCGAATGCCATACCGTTTATCAACACGGATTATTTTGATTTTACATATGGAGATATCAATGCAGGAGAAAGATATATCGATGCCCAGTGGCTATCGAACACGAAATATGTGAGTACTACTATGAACGGAAGTGAAACGCTATTCGGCGTCAATTTTGCCGACGGCAGGATCAAGGGATATGGTTATCAAATGCCCGGAAGATCCAGAGAGAAGAAATTCTTCGCTCGTTATGTAAGGGGAAGTGCCTATGGTGAGAATCATTTTATAGACAATGGGGACGGCACGATAACTGACCAGGCAACCGGACTCATGTGGATGCAAAACGACAGTCAATCAGCAATGCATTGGCAAGAGGCCCTTGAATATGCAGAAAACCTGGCTTATGCAGGGTATGGTGATTGGCGACTTCCCAATGCGAAAGAGCTTCAATATATCGTCGATTATTCCCGTTCTCCGGATACGACAGGGTCCCCGGCCATGGATCCGATATTTCACACAACATCTATCGTAAACGAAGCGGGAAAAAAGGATTATCCATATTTTTGGACATCAACCACACACCTGGACGGTCCGGATCCCGGAGCATCTGCTGCCTATGTTGCATTCGGCAGGGCGCTCGGAAAAATGCATGGCAGGATCATGGATGTTCATGGTGCCGGCGCACAGCGGAGTGACCCCAAAACCGGAATGCCAACCTTCAGAGGTCCCCAGGGAGATACAATTCGTGTTGAGAATTATGTGAGATGCGTAAGGGGCGGTTCCATTACAATACAAGACGGAGGATAGCAGTTTACTATGAAATATACGGAAGCAAAACAAGGCCGAGTTTTCCTGATCCGCTTAGAGGATGGGGAAACAGTTCATGAAGAAATCGAAAAATTTGCCCGTGAACAGTCCATAACGGCCGCTGCCATGATTATCATAGGTGGCGCAGATGAAGGTAGTAAACTTGTGGTAGGTCCGGAACGCGGACGGGCAAAACCTATCAATCCAATGGAGCATATCCTCGACAACGTCCACGAGATAACAGGCACAGGCACTTTATTTCCGGATGATGAAGGTAATCCTACCCTTCACATGCATATGGCCTGCGGAAGAAACGCCAATACGGTAACAGGCTGTATCCGTAACGGGGTAAAAGTATGGCAGATCATGGAAGTTGTGTTATTCGAACTCACTGATACTACCGGAAAACGGGTTCTTGACCCCGATCTTGGATTTAAACTGCTTAATCCCTGATGACTCTATGCGTCATACTATAACGTTATGGAGGGACTGATTTCCTGAGGATAGAGGAGAGCATGGAGCAGGCCTCTGAAGTTATCGAGGCCATAATCGTATCTGGAAAAAACCAGGCCATGAATACGTATAATTAAATAGAACCGTCCCCTTTTAGCTCA
>CAYWLI010000044.1:0-1696 GCA_964459135.1 uncultured Thermodesulfobacteriota bacterium
ACTATAGCATCCACCCTTTGCCGTGACAACCTTGTTGTGTCATATCCTCCCCAATTGTCTTATGAGAGCAAAAAGGTTATAGTTGAGGGCCATTTTCATGCGGAGGAGATCATGGATCTCAAAGAAATTATCACATTAGCCACAGGTGACCAAGAAGTTGATCTCCTTTTGCAAAACGTCCAACTCATCAATGTCCTCACGGGAACATTTGAACCTCAGGCAATCGCCATCGCCCAGGGGATGGTAGTGGGCTTCGGGGAGTATCCCGCCCGGAAGGTAATAGACCTCAAGGGGAAATTTCTCGCCCCCGGCTTCATCGACGCCCATTGCCACATCGAGAGCAGTATGGTGGGGGTGAGAGGGTATGCCAAGGCCATCCTCCCCCACGGGGTAACCGCGGTGGTGACCGATTTTCACGAGATCGCCAACGTCATGGGCTCACGGGGAATACGCCTCATGCGCGCCGGAGGTGGCCCTTTGGCCAAGGAGATGGGGGGAATCCCCTTAAACCTCTACGTCATGCTTCCCTCATGTGTACCAGCCACCGCACTGGAGACCGCAGGGGCCGAGATCCGGGCAGAGGACCTTAAAGACCTCATGAAAGAGAAATGGGTAAAGGGGCTCGGGGAGATGATGAACTTTCCTGGGGTGATCCATGCAGACCCCGAGGTACTGAAAAAGATCGAGATGGCCCACGGCAAACGGGTGGATGGCCATGCCCCAGGACTCAGCGGCAAGGAACTCACCGCCTATATCGCAGCGGGGATCGCCTCGGATCATGAGTGCACGCGCAGAGAAGAAGCCGAGGAAAAGCTAGCATTAGGAATGTACATCATGATCAGGGAGGGTTCCACGGCCAAGAATCTGGAGGAGCTGATCCCGATCGTCACCCCGGCACATGCCCGCCGCTGCATGTTCGTTACCGATGACCGCCACCCTGAGGACCTCATCGCCGAGGGAGGGGTGGATCACTGTGTAAGAAAGGCAATCCGCCTGGGGCTTGACCCGATCATCGCCATCCAGATGGCCACCATCAACCCTTCCCGATACTTTCCCCTTCCACGGATCGGCGCCATTGCCCCCGGGTACCAGGCTGATCTCGTAGTGCTGGAAGACCTCAACGAAATCAGAATACGTCAGGTCTTCAAGTCAGGCCGTCTGGTTGCCGAAGGAGGAAAAATCCTCCCCGGGATTATTGAGGAGAAAAAGGTGGAAACCGAGAACACCTTTCATCTCTCCAATATCTCCCCCGAGCACTTCAGGATCAAGGCCCAAGGCAACAGAGCAAAGGTCATCGAGACAATCCCCCATCAGATCGTCACTAAAAAGGCAGTCCATGAAGTGAAGACAGAGCATGGTTTGGCCGTGGCAGACCCCTCTAGGGATATCTTGAAGATCGCGGTGGTCGAGCGACACAAGAAAACTGGTAATATAGGATTGGGCTTCGTTAAGGGATTCGGCCTGGAAAAGGGGGCCATCGCTTCCTCAGTAGCTCATGACTCTCACAACATCATAGTGGTAGGTGCAGGGGATGAAGATATGACCCAGGCAGTACAGGGGGTGGCCGAGATGCACGGGGGGTTAATTGCGGTGAAGGAAGAAAAAATACTGGCCTCCCTCCCCCTCCCCATCGGGGGACTGATGTCCGATCGATCGATTGAAGAAGTCAGAGATGGTCTCAACCTCCTGCACCGGA
>CAYWLI010000044.1:1796-17355 GCA_964459135.1 uncultured Thermodesulfobacteriota bacterium
ATCCGTGACATCACCGATCGCAAACGACACGAGAGACAACAAGTCCTCATTGGCACTCACGACGCTCTGACCGGTTTGCCCAACCGGTCACTGTTTGATGACCGACTGAACAATGCGCTGGATATGGCACTTCGCAGCCAGAAAAAACTCGCTGTAATATTGCTTGACCTTGATCGCTTTAAGGAGATTAACGATATGCTGGGACATGACGTGGGGGATGTAGTGCTACAAGCTGTTGGTGATCGGTTAACAAGGTTTCTGCGTAAAATGGATACAATCGCCCGCATGGGGGGTGATGAATTTCTATTGCTATTACCCCTGATAGATCACGAAAAATATACAATCACGATTGCCGAAAAAATTATAGAAGCCTTTCACAAACCATTCGAATTTGATGCCCACGAAATTCTAATCACTACCAGCATAGGGATCGTCATTGCCCCCGATGATGGTGAAGATGCCGATACACTGGTGAAGAAAGCCGACATCGCCATGTACTATGCAAAGCAACAGGGCCGGGACAACTACCAGCGTTACGCTTCGGCTGTGACTGAGAAAGACCGTTGAGCAGCCTCTGCTGTTAACTGAAAGAGTGCCCTTTTTCCGACGGTGCATAAAATGAAAGACAAAGATAAGACTCACAAGCAACTCATCACAGAACTGACCCAATTGCGCCAGCGCATTGCCGAACTGGAGGCAACAGGACGTAAGCGCAACCAGTTCGAGAAGTCCCTGCGCACGGAACGGGATAAGGCACAACAGTACTTGGATATCGCTGAAGTGATGCTGGTCGTTTTAGATAAGAAGGGAAGCATTACCCTCCTCAATCGAAAGGGCAATCAAATACTCGGATATAAAGAAGGAGAACTTATCGGCAAGAATTGGTTCACAACCTGTCTGCCCACACATCTTCGTAAGGGCGTGAAGGGCGTTTTCAAAAAGCTCATGGCGGGTGAGGGAAAGCAAACGGAATTCTACGAAAATCCAGTTCTAACGAAGTCCGGCACGGAAAGAATCATCGCCTGGCATAATACTGTTTTGCAAGACACGCAAGGCACTATCATCGGCACCCTCAGTTCAGGTGAGGACATCACCGAGCGCAAGAAGGCAGAAGAGGAGATCGAGAGGTTGGCTTCCTTTCCGCAGTTGAATCCTATGCCGATAGTGGAAGTCGACAAAAAAGGTCAGCCCACGTACACCAATCCTGCGGCTCAACAGATATTCCCGGACCTTGAAAAAAAACAAGGGAAGCATCCCTTTCTGGACGGTCTTAAGTCCTATTTTTCCGAACTTCAGAAAACACCGCAAAAATATCTCTTCCGTGAAATAGAAGTAGATAGCGGCTGGTACTCACAAATTATCAGTTTGGCGGATCCAGAGCACATTCGAATTTATGCAGCCGACATCACCGAGCGCAAGCAGGCAGAGGATGCGCTGCGTGAGGGTGAAGAGCGCTTTCACAGGGTAGTCGAGACGATGAAGGTTGGCTTGGGTACCATAGACAAAAACGGTGTGCTCACTTACGTCAATGAGTATTTAGCCAAAATGCTGGGATATTCGATTGATGAGATGATAGGACGCGCTACCCTTGACTTTTACTATGATGAGGAGATGCGGAAGGCACAAGAAGAAATATTTAAAAAACGAAGGGCGGGCATGCGAGATCCTACACCGTATGAGGTTACCTGGAGAAGAAAGGATGGTCAGAAAGTGTATGCGATCTTATCTCCAACCCCCATGTGTGATGCAGATGGTCACTATACGGGCAGCTTTGCCATACATACTGACATCACCGAGCGCAGGCGGATGGAGGAGACGCTCCGGGAGAGCGAGGAGAAATATAGAGAGTTAATTAACGGAATGAATGACACGGCGTGGGTCATTGATTTTGATGGGAACTTCATTGATGTAAATGATGCTGCTGTTGAAGTCTTAGGTTATTCGAGGGAAGAGCTGCTTGCTATGGGACCGCACAATATCGATTCCAGTCTGGCCGCAAAAAACATAACAGGTCTTATCAAAGGGATGCGGACGGACAAACTACAGGTTTTTGAAACAACCCACACCACCAAAACTGGGAAGGCAATTCCCGTGGAAATTAAATCCACTCTGGTGACGTATCAGGGAAAACAAGCGATTTTGAGTATTGCGAGAGACATCACCGAGCGCAAGAAGGCGGATCAGGCTTTGCGGGAATCTGAAACGCGGTTCAGGACCCTCTTTGAAGGGATTCCTGATAGTGTCATTGTCCACGATGATGAAGGTAACATCCTCCATATCAATGAAATCGGCGCGGAAAGACTCGAATGGACTCCGAAAGACCTCGTGGGCAGGAATCTGAGGGAAATCGTGACTCCTGAGAATGCCGCCTCAATTGCCGATCACGTCAGGGAAACCCATACGCTTGGCTGGTGTAGATTTGAGACAACATACGTGTCACGTAGTGGTTGGCAGATCATCACCGAGGTCATTGAGCGTCCTATCAAGTTCGGTACGGTAAAAGCCATCCTGAGCGTGGCGCATGATATCACCGAGCGCAAGCAGGTGGAGCAGGCACTGCGCGAAAGCGAGGAGAAATACAGAGCCATGTTTGAGACAGCTCCTGTCTCAATAATCCTGCTGGATAAAGATGGCGTAATAATAGATGTCAGCCCTTATCACTATTCCCATATAGGTAAGGGAAAGGTTAAAAGGAAAGATTTGGTGGGTAAAAGCATCCTTAACCACCCTACTATAGTAAATGCAGGGCTTTCAGAAATATATGGAAGGCTTTTCCAAGGGGAATCTTTTGAACAAAATAACGTCTACTTTCCTGTCCTGCTACCGGGCGGCGACGGATACTTTAACGTGAGAGGAACCCCTATCCTGCGAGATGGCGAGGTTATCGGTGCAGTGATCATGCATGAAGACATCACCGAGCGCAAGCAGGCCGAAGATGAGTTGCGGGAGTCAAAAGAGCGATTCAAAATTGCAGCCCAAAGCGCCAGTGATTTGGTCTGGGAATGGGACATCCCAAACGGCAGATTGCAATGGTTTGGAGCGATTGATGAATTGCTTGGATATGCGCCGGGTAAATTCCCCAGAACGATAGAGGCCTGGGAAAAACACATCCACTCCGATGACCACGACCGCGTGATGGCTGCACTCGATCAGCATTTAAATGATCAGACCCCCTATGAAAAAGAATACCGCGTACGACGTAAAGACGGGACATATCGCTATTGGATAGATCGAGGCACAGCCCGGCGTGACAGTAAAGGCAATCCCTTAAAAATGGTTGGTGTTTGCACAGACATTACCGAACGCAAGCGGACGGAGCAAGAACTGCAAGAAAGTGAGGAAAGATTTCGTCTTGCCTTTGAGAGCGCTAACACCGGAGTGTGTTTGGTAGATCCCGAGGGAAATTTGACAAGGGTTAATAGCAAGATGTGTGAAATCTTCGGCTACACTAAAAAGGAACTCGAAAGCATGACGGTCAATGATATCGCCCATCCGAAAAACATTGATACCAGTCCCACGTTCATGCAAAAAACGTTACAAGGAGAGATCGATCGTGGCACGTTCGAGAAACGGTATATCCATAAAAAAGGGCATGTAGTAATCTGTGAAGTTTCCAGTTCGCTTGTCCGTAATGCCGAAGGTACACCCTTATACTTCATCTCCCATGTGCATGACATCAGCGCGCGCAAACAAGCAGAGGAAGCACTGCAACACAGTTATCAACAAATGCAAGACATGTTGGTTACGACGGTCAATGCTCTGGCATCAACAGTCGAAATGAAAGACCAATATACCGCAGGCCATCAACCGCGGGTAGCACAACTGGCCTGTGCCATCGCCGAGGAAATGGGCCTTCCTGAAGAACAGATCGAGGGGATTCGTATGGCCGGACTCATCCACGATATCGGTAAGATCATGGTGCCTGCCGAAATTCTCAATAAGCCCGGTCCGTTGACAGAGATCCAATATGAGATGGTAAGGATGCACCCTCGAGCAGCCTTCGATATATTGAAGGGGATAAAATTCCCGTGGCCAGTAGCCGAAGCTGTGCTTCAACATCAAGAATTGATGGATGGCTCGGGGTATCCTCAGGGGCTTTCCGGTAAAGAAATCCTGCTGGAGGCGAGGATCTTGGCTGTGGCCAATGCCGTCGAGGCCATGGTCTCTCACCGACCATATCGCGCCGCGTACGACATCAAGGAGGCCCTCGCGGAGATATCAAAAAACAAGGGTACCTTGTATGACCCTGCGGTGGTCGATGCCTGCCTGAAGCTCTTTGCCGAAAAACGATTTACATTCGATGAGCTGCTGTAAGTAAACAACAATGCCATCCTACTGGTGAAACAGTGTATTGCATTTCTTTAGAAAGACGATAAAAAGTACCCTTTGAAATAATATACACACGATGGAAGACAAAGATAAAACAAACAAGCAATTCAGCAAGGAATTGAAACAATTACGCCAGCGCATTGCCGAATTGGAAAAATTTGAAGCTAAATACAAGCGCGCAGAGGAGGCACTACAAAGTGCGTATGATGAGCTTAAGGAACGTGAGAAGCTTTATCGTACTCTTGTGGATAATATTGATCTTGGGATCAGCCTCATAGATGCCGACCACGCTATAGTCATTGCAAGCGCCGCTGAAGGCAAACATTTTAAGAGGCCTATTTCTGACTTCATCGGAAAAAAATGTTTTCGTGAATTCGAAAAACGGGAGACGGTGTGCCCACACTGTCCCGGAGTCCGGGCAATGGCCACTGGCCAACCGGCAGCGGTTGAGACTGAAGGGATACGAGATAACAGCAGCCGTTATAATGTAAGGATTCAAGCCTTTCCGGTATTCGGGGATGACGGCAGGGCGACGGGATTTATAGAGATTTATGAGAACATCACCGAGCGCTTACAGACACAGAAGGTACTGCAAGAATCAGAGTTGCAATACCGCACAACATTAAATTCCATGGGAGATGCAATCCACGTCATAGACACCGATTTTCGATTCATGTTGTTCAATGACGCCTTCAAACAATGGAACGAGGCGTTGGGGCTGGAGACTGATGTGATCGGACGGACAGTGTTTGAGATCTTTCCATTTTTGACGGACAACGTTCGTGATGAGTACCGCCGGGTGTTTGATACCGGAGAAATACTCATGACTGAAGAAAACACAACTATTCATGGCAGAGAATTTGTTACCGAGACACGAAAAATACCAATCTACGAAGGCGGGAAAGTTACTCGCGTTGTCACTGTTGTCCGTGACATCACCGACCGCAAGCAGGCAGAGGAGGCGTTGCGCGGGAACGCCGAACAGTACCGTATCATAACTAACACTACAATGGATGGTTTTGTAAAACTTGATCTGGAAGGACGCATTCTTGATTTGAATGAGACATACTGTCAGATGCTGGCTTACAGCAAAGAAGACTTACTCAAGATGACCATCATGGATATCGAAGCAAAAGAAACACCAGAGAAGGTCAAAAAACATCTAAAAGAAATTATAGAGGTTGGTTCAGATCGTTTCGAGTCGCGGCTCCGCCGCAAAGACGGATATATTATTGACGTTGAAATCAGCTTGACCTTGTTACGCCAATTAGGTCATATTTTGGTTTTTGCTCGTGACATCACCGACCGCAAACAGGCAGAGGAAGCACTGCGACGTAGTTACGATCAATTACGGGAGACCTTTATTGCAACGGTAAACGCCCTTGCATCAACGGTCGAAATGAAAGATCCATACACCGCCGGCCATCAACGGTGGGTAACGCGACTGGCCTGTGCCATTGCCAAGGAGATGGACCTCTCAGAAGAACAGATCGAAGGCATCCGTATGGCCGGGCTCATCCACGATATTGGTAAGATCAATATACCTGCTGAAATCCTCACCAAACCCGGCCATTTGTCCGAAATCCAATATAATATGGTAAAAATCCATCCCCAGGTCGGCTGCGACATATTGAAGGAAATAAAGTTTCCATGGCCAGTCGCCGAGATCGTACAACAGCATCACGAACGAATGGACGGCTCGGGGTATCCCCAGGGATTTTCGGGTACAGAGATTCTCTTGGAGGCGAGAATCCTGGCTGTAGCTGATGTGGTCGAGGCCATGGCTTCTCACCGACCATATCGGGCTGCCCACGGCGTAGAAAGGGCGCTTGATGAGATCTCGAGGAACAAGGGTACCCTGTATGATCCCGATGTCGTGGATGTTTGTCTGAAGCTTTTTGAGCAAGGCTTTCGATTTGACTAATTCTTGACGGCAACAATGGCACCGTGACCCCTCAGCATTGCATTCCCCAATTTTTTCAGCAAAGGAGGCTTATGAGGACAGGTATATCCATGATGACAATTTTAATACAAAGGCATGACAATAAACGTCACTCATCTCTCTCGCTCGTGCGGGTGGTCTTTTTATTGTTTAAAAGTGAATAATTTTAGATAGTTCAAGTCAAACGAAAATGAACTTCTTGGCAGATAAATTGCAGAATGTAGTCTGCGTGACATCAGTTCTATACATTAGAGCTTAAGATGTGCGAGCCTTAATGAGCAATGAATAGATGGCATCAGAAGGTATGCTCTTAAAGAACGCTGGTTCTGTGAACATGTTGAGACAATGAAAGATAACGACAAGACAAAGAAACAACAGAGAACTAAACTGGAACAATCGCGCCAAAGAATTGCGGAACTGGAAAAATCAAACTCTGAGCTTAAGCGGGCACAGGAGGAGCTGCGCGAGAGTGCCGAAAAATACCGCATCATCACAAGCACCGCAATGGACGGCTTTGCAGTAATTGACCTAGACGGACACATTTTGGATGTCAATGAGGAATCTTGCCGCATACTTGGCTACAGCAGGGATGAACAGCTCACGATGTCCATCTTGGATCTCGAAGCTGTAAAAACACCAAACGAAATCAGAAGACATATTCAAAAGGTCATCGAAACCGGCTCAGACCGTTTCGAGGCGCGCCATCGCCGTAAAGACGGATGCATTATTGACGTAGAAATCAGCATGACCTTCATGCCTCAATCGAAGCATTTCTTGATTTTCCATCGCGACATCACTAACCGCAAACAGACAGATGAACATCTCAAAGAAAGTGTTGAGAGATTGAAAAGAAGCCTGGAATCAACGGTCAGTGCCTTGGCATCGGCCCTCGAAATGAGAGACCCCTATACCGCAGGTCATCAACAGCGAGTGACCGACCTCGCCTGTGCCATCGCCGAGGAAATGGGCCTTGCGGATGAGCAGATTGATGGAATCCGTATGGCTGGGTTCATCCACGATATCGGCAAGATCAATATCCCCGCTGAAATCCTCAACAAACCCGGTCAGTTAACTGAAATCGAATACAGCTTGTTTAAAAATCATCCGCAAGTCGGTCATGACGTATTGAAAACCGTAGAATTTCCGTGGCCCGTTGCCCAGATCGTGTTACAGCATCACGAACGTATGGATGGATCTGGGTATCCGCAAGGTCTTGCTGGTGAGGAAATTATGTTGGAGGCAAGGATCTTAGCGGTCGCTGACATTGTTGAAGCTATAGCCTCTCATCGCCCCTACCGACCGGCTCGCGGTACAGGAGATGCATTAGAGGAAATCTTGCACAATAAGGGTACCTTGTATGATCCTGAGGTCGTCGATGCGTGCTTGAGGGTTTTTTACGAGAAGGGTTTTAAGTTCGAGCACGTGTTAAGGGTAGCAACTTCACCGAGAATTCATTGAGTATGTGAATCCCCTTCAGCCTTTGAACACAAGGACTTACTCTCTGAGCTTTCCCTCTTATTCATATTGACCTTGCATATCCCTCCCGTTCCGAAGTACAATTTCCCATCACGGCAATAAAGCTCTTTTGTTTACAATACACAGTACTCCATTCTCTTGGAGGATCAGAACATGGCCAAATATCAGATCGACTGGCAAGGGGTAAAGGACGAAGCGACGGAGATCCTCAGCAACTATATTCGAATCAACACCACCAATCCCCCCGGTAACGAGATGGAGGCAGCCCGCTACCTGGAGGGGATACTGCGCAGGGAAGGTATCGAGTCAAGCATCTATGAACCCGCCCGCCGCCGGGCTAATCTCATGGCCGTCGTCCCCGGTGAAAAGAGAGGAAACGCACTGGTTCTCCTCAATCACATGGACGTCGTCCCAGTCGAGAAGGACAAGTGGGACCTGAACCCCTTTGGTGGGATCGTCAAGGACGGTTATATCCACGGGCGTGGGGCCATCGATATGAAGGGAAAAGGAGTCGCAGAACTGATGGCCGTGCTCCTGTTAAAACGTTACAAGATTCCATTGAAAAGGGATGTTATCTTCTTGGCCACCGCCGATGAAGAGACCGGAGGGCGGTGGGGGGCCAAGTGGATGCTGGAGCGAGAACCACGCCTCAAAGAGGCGGTCTGTGTCCTCAATGAAGGGGGCTGCATCCTCATACGCGAAAATGGAGCGCTCGACCACTACGAGATAGCAACGGCCCAAAAGGTGGTTGCCCAATTTTCCCTCAAGGCCACAGGAAAAACGGGGCACGGCTCCATGCCTCACCGTGACAGCGCCGCTGTCAAGCTGATCAGGGCCCTCAATCGACTGGTTGAATGGGAAACCCCCTTTATAGTCATCCCCCTGGTGAAGCACTATTTCGCCACCCTGGCTAAGGTCAGGTCTCCAGAAGAGGCAAAGGGGTATCACGATATTGAAGAGGCCCTGCGCGACCCTGCCTTTGCAGAAGCCTTTACCGCCAACTCGCAATACAATGCCATGGTGAGAAATACTTTAACACCCACCATGTTAAAGGCAGGACAAAAGATAAATGTCATCCCCTCGATGGCCACAGCAGCCTTTGACTGCCGCATCCTCCCCGGTACCTCCGGCAAGGACTTCTTTGCTCAACTCCGTAAGGTCATAGGGGATGAGGAGATAGTAATTGCCCCCCTGCCGGAGTTTGAGAGCATCGCTCTTCCTCCCTCTCCCATTGACAATGAACTCTATCAGGCAATCGAACGGGTAGCGCAACGAAAGGATCCAGGGTGCATGGTCACCCCCTTTCTCATCACCGGTGCTACTGACAGCCGTTTCTTTCGAGAGATCGGGGTGCCGTGTTATGACTTCTCCCCCTTTCGCCTGAGACAGGAGGACATGAAACTCGTCCACGGTCATAATGAGCGGATTTCTATAGAAAATCTGGGCTTCGCCAGTGAGGTCATCTTTGAGATCGTGTGTGAGGTGGCCGCTGGATGAGGGCGATCATATCCCGCACCGCCTGTTCCATACCCACGAATACCGCCCGGGCCACGATGCTGTGGCCGATGCTCAACTCCGTTATTTCCGGGATATCGGCGATCTTGCCTACATTGAAGTAGTTGAGCCCATGTCCGGCCTTCACCTCCAGCCCGAGACCATGGGCCTTGCTGGCCGCTGCTATTACCTTATTATGCTCAGCATCCACCTCCTGAGGGGTTTTAGCCTCACAGTACAACCCGGTGTGGATCTCGATGGCATCGGCTCCCACATCGTGGGAGGCCTGTATCTGATCAGGGGTGGGGTCGATGAAGAGGCTCACCAGTATACCTCCCCCTTTGAGTGCCTTCACCGCCTCCTCCACCCGCGTGCGATTGCCTACGACATCAAGCCCCCCTTCGGTGGTCAGCTCTTCCCGTTTTTCAGGTACCAAGGTCGATACATCGGGCTTGATCTGAGAGGCAATCTGAATCATCTCATCGAGAGCAGCCATCTCCATGTTCAGTGCCGTCTTGATGGTCTCCCTGAGGATCTGCAGATCCCTATCCTTGATGTGTCTCCTGTCCTCCCGCAGGTGAACTACGATGCACGTTGCCCCAGCTAGTTCAGCCAGGGCAGCAGCGGTCACCGGATCTGGATAGTCGATCCTGCGCGCCTCCCGTACAGTAGCCACATGATCGATATTCACCCCTAGCCGTGGCATACAAACCCTTTCTATCCCAATGCCTTCTGGATTGTTTCGGCCATGGCATCAGCCATTTTCGTTATCGTTTGCTCGTTCTCCCCTTCGATCATGATCCTCAGCACCGGTTCTGTCCCCGAATACCTGATCAAGATCCTCCCCCGCTTACCCAATTCCTTTTGACATTCCTTTATCATGCGCTGGATTTGAGGGACAAGGGACAAATCCTTTTTTTCCTTGACCTGAACACTACGTTGGGTCTGAGGAAGGGTCACCATTACCTCGGCCAATTCGGCAAGGGGCGCCCCCTTTTTCTGCATAATAGCTAATACCTGGAGGGCCGTAATCATCCCGTCACCCGTCGTATTGTGATCGAGAAAGACGATATGCCCTGATTGCTCACCCCCCAGGTTGTATCCACCCTTCAGCATCTCCTCGACCACATAACGGTCACCCACCGGGGCCCTGATCATAGTACCCCCGGCCTCGGTGAGGACCATCTCCAATCCCATGTTGCTCATCACCGTTGCCACCAGGGTCTTCTTGTTGAGTGTACCCTCCTGCATCATATCCAAGGCGCAGATGGCCATGATGTGGTCACCATCTATCACCCTCCCCGTATGATCCACGAAGACCACCCGATCGGCATCGCCATCCAAGGTCAATCCCAGATCCGCGCCCTGTTCCACCACAAGGCGACTGATCAGCTCGGGGTGTAAGGAACCACAATGAAGGTTGATATTCTCTCCATCAGGCTCCACCCCGACGCTGTAGACCGCTGCCCCAAGCTCCTCCAATACCGTCGGGGCCACACGGTAGGCCGCTCCATGAGCACAGTCCACTGCGATCTTTAACCCTTCGAGGGTGAGATGTTCGGGAAAGGTATGTTTCAAAAAGACCGTATACCTTCCCGTGGCATCATCAATCCTGTAGGCCTTCCCCACCGCTGTGCCGGTAGGGCGTGATCTATCCAGCTGGCCGGAAAAGATGAGTTCTTCGATCCTTTGCTCCATGTCATCAGGGAGCTTAAAACCATTTCCGGAAAAAATCTTGATTCCGTTATCGTGAAAAGGGTTGTGAGAGGCGGAGATGACCACACCCGCATCGGCACGCATATCGACGGTGACAAAGGCAATCCCCGGGGTGGGAAGGGGTCCCACCAAGAGCACATCACCCCCCATCGAGCAGATCCCCGATGCCAGGGCGGTCTCCAGCATATACCCGGAAAGTCGTGTGTCCTTCCCCAAGACGATCCGATGCCGCCCCTTCTTGTTGCGAAAGAGATAAGCCGTGGCCCTGCCTATCTGCATGGCCATCTCGCTGGTCATCGGTTCTTCATTGGCCACCCCCCGCACACCATCTGTCCCGAACAACTTCCTCATTGCTTCTTGCGTTCCTCCTCAACCACAATGGTGACCGTGACCATCCTCTTCACGGCCTTCTTTAATCTCAGATCGGCGATCTGCAGGGATACCTCAACCTCCACGGTCTCCTTGAGGGCTGAGATGTCAACCTCCTCCGTCAACACTTCCTTTAAACCTACCAGCTGACTCCGGGCACCCTGCATATTGATATAGGGGGGATCAACAGTAATCTTGGAGACGCGATATCCTTTGGCAGGCTTTCCCTGCACCACAGGTTTGACCTGAACCATCTTTTCTAAGACGTGGTCGAGATCAACCTTGACGGATGAAGGGCTGATCTGTGTGATATCCAGGGCTTTTGAAACATTGAAATTATCGGGGAGGATATCGAAGGAGTTCGTCCCGGGTCTGGCACGAGAAAGATCGATCCGCGCCCTCATCTCCCTGGTCGGGAGACGCTGCAATTGTATAACAGATCCGGTGATGCGTACATTGATGGCCTCATCGGTCACATTGGTGACGATAAGGCTTGAGGGAACACGATAAAACTCCAACGGTACCACCAACCCCACTTCACCACCGCTCTTGCTCTTCACAAAGACCCAGAGGATGATAGCCAGAATAAGAGAGATGATCTTGATAGTCGTATTTTTTGTAAGAAATCTCACATAACCACCGTACTCTTAATATCTGACGAAAAACCGAGGTTTTTTCTTCTTGCTGACAAAGATGTTGTATAAGACCCTTCTGAGCCCACCGGCATCCAGGTTTCTCGTGAGCTTTCCGCCAATGGCCAGGGAGATTACCCCCTTTTCCTCTGACACCACGATGACCACGGCATCGGTCTCCTCAGTAAGCCCGAGGCCTGCGCGATGACGGGCCCCCAGGGTCTTGACGAGGCGGGGATGAGCGGTCAACGGAAGGAAACAGCGTGCGGCCGTCAACTTCCCCCCTTGGATCAAAACAGCCCCATCGTGGAGGGGGGAGGGGGGGAAAAAGATAGTCGTGATCAGCTCCTTGGTTACCGTGGCGTCAATGGGAACACCCATCTCCACGTGTTTGTCCACCTCGGCCTCCCGCTCCAAAACAATGAGGGCCCCTATTCTCCTCCTGGCCATACTGAGGGCGGCATCGATAATCTCTTCCACGAGAGGGGCGCCATGGGGGGAGGAGGGTTCGAAAAAAAAGGGGTTCTTCCCCACGGTGGAAAGGGCCCGACGGATGTCGTGTTGGAATATCACCACGATGATCAGGATGATGGAGCTGAGGAAGTTATTCAAGATCCAGTGCAGCGTCATCAACCTCCCTAACTGGGAGATCAGGAGTGCCAGGATAAGCAAAACCAAGCCGATGAGTATCTGGAAGGATCGGGTCCCGCGGATCAGCAGGATGATCCAGTAGATCACCGCGGCAACGATGAGGATATCGATGACGTCCTGCCACCTAAAGTGAGCAAAGACCTCACCCAACCCCATCATCTTTCCCATCCCTCTGCATTGATAATGGCATCCACCATATCGATTGTCTGTTTTATGGGGGCAACGTCATGGACCCTCACGATATGGGCGCCTTTCAGCGCGGAGACGGCCACTGAAGCCAGGGTCCCTGCCCCCCGCTGGTGCACCTCTGCGCCCAGCACAGCGCCTATGAATGACTTACGGGAGGTCCCGATTAAGAGCGGCCTTCCCAGGGCATTGAGTTCAGAGAGGCGGTTGATGATCAGGAGATTGTCCTGAACCCTCTTGCCGAAACCGATGCCGGGATCAACGATCACTTGATGAGGGTCTACCCCCCCCTGCTCAACCTTTGCTATCCCCTCACGCAGATAGTCGATGATCTCACCCATCAGGTCTTCATACACGGGGTCCTGTTGCATCGTCTTGGGGGTCCCCTTGATATGCATGATGATCAATGGGGTGTCAAATCGTGCGGCCACCGCGGTCACCTGCGGATCGAAGCGCAGGCCGCTGATATCGTTGATCATCTGGGCACCTGCCTCAATGGCCCGCTCGGCCACCTGTGACTTATAGGTATCCACCGAGATGGGGATTTCAAGGCGGGAGGCCAAACCCTCGATGACAGGGATGACCCGCTTCAGTTCCTCGTCCAGAGGAACCGGATCAGAACCAGGGCGCGAGGACTCCCCTCCCACATCGATGATATCCGCCCCCTCCTCGGCCATCCGGAGGCCGTGCTCGATGGCCTTGTGCGGTTCAAAAAAGACCCCCCCGTCAGAAAAGGAATCCGGGGTGACGTTCAGGACGCCCATGACGAGAGTCCTCTCTCCCAATCGTAGATCCCCACTTCGGCAACGTAGCACAAACGACCTTCTGCCACCGTTGTGCGAAGGATTCATGCAGGGGCACCTACCTGGATGATCTGGTCGATATCTTCGCCAGAGAGAGATTCCCGTACCAAGAGTGTCTCAGCCAACTGATGTAAGGCCTTGATGTTCTTTTTGAGGACCTTCTCGGCCCGCTCGTAGCATTCCATCACAATCCGCTTTACCTCTCGATCTATCTCTTGAGCGGTCGTCTCGCTGTAGTCCCGGTGCTGGGAGATCTCCCTGCCGAGAAAGATCTGCTCCTCTTTTTGACCAAAAGCAAGGGGGCCCAAGGCATCGCTCATCCCCCATTCACATACCATCTTACGGGCCAGCTCGGTCGCCTTTTCGATGTCGTTTCCCGCACCAGTGGTAAAGCGCTTCAAGACAAGTTCCTCTGCTGCCCGCCCCCCCATGAGGGTGGTAATGCTCGTGATGAGGTGGTCTTTGGAATAGATATGCCGCTCATCAAGGGGCAACTGCTGGGTCACCCCGAGGGCATGGCCACGGGGGATAATGGTCACCTTATGGATGGGATCAGAACCGGGTATCAGCTTGGCCACCAGGGCATGCCCGGCCTCGTGATAGGCGGTATCCTTCTTTTCCTCCTCACTGATGATCATGCTGCGCCGCTCCGTTCCCATGAGCACCTTATCCTTGGCCTGCTCAAACTCCTTCATGGCGATACGCTTCTTGCCCGTTCTGGCGGCCAATAGCGCGGCCTCGTTCACCAGACTCTCCAAATCGGCCCCGGTGAAACCGGGAGTGCCCCGTGACAAGACCGAGAGATTCACATCATCCGCAAGGGGGGTGTTTCTTGAATGCACTTTCAGTATCTCCTCCCTCCCCTTGATATCGGGGATGGGAACGATGACCTGCCGGTCAAAACGGCCGGGGCGCAGGAGGGCCGGGTCCAAGATATCGGGCCTGTTGGTGGCAGCGATCATGATGATCCCCTCGTTGGCCTCAAAGCCGTCCATCTCCACGAGGAGCTGGTTGAGGGTCTGCTCCCGTTCATCATGCCCACCGCCAAGGCCTGCGCCTCGGTATCTCCCCACCGCATCGAGCTCGTCGATGAATAGGATACAGGGGGTGCTCCGTTTGGCCTGCATAAAGAGGTCTCTCACCCGTGAGGCCCCCACGCCGACGAACATCTCCACAAAGTCAGAGCCGCTGATGCTGAAAAAGGGAACATCCGCCTCGCCGGCAATGGCCCGGGCGAGGAGGGTCTTGCCGGTGCCCGGCGGGCCGACCAGCAGAATACCCTTCGGGATCCTTCCGCCCAGCTTGGTGAATTTCTGAGGATCCTTTAAGAACTCTATGATCTCCGTTACTTCATCCTTTGATTCCTCTATGCCGGCCACATCCTTGAAAGTAACCTTTTTCCCCTGATCTTTGAGGAAGACCCGCGCCCGGCTCTTGCCAAACGACATGGCCTTGCCGCCCCCTACCTGCATCTGCCGGATAAAAAAGATCCACAGCCCGATAATCACGAGCATAGGGAGTACAGTCATCAAGAGAGAGCTCCAAATCGAATCCTTAATTGGTTCGGCAGTTATCGTGACCCCCTCCGCGCGCAGCATCTTGACCAAATCAGGATCATCAGGGGCATAGGTCTTGAATTTGGTACCATCCCGAAACGTCCCCGATATCTCGTTCCCCTTCTTTATAGTAACACTGGCCACCTCACCGGAGTCCGCGGCGGCGACGAATTTAGTGTAGCTGATGTCTTCCGTTTTTGGCCCCTGGGTGGAAAAGGTTTGCCACATAACAAATCCAGTTAAGATGATTATCAACCAAAAGATCAGGTTCCTATGCATCTATCCCTCGCATTCTCAGACCTCGTAATACCTTTTTTAAATATATAACATACTTAAGCTGATTCATCAACAACAATGGTGACGGCATCAGGACTCTTTACCCGAGACATTTTTAGGGCAAGGGGT
>CAYWLI010000045.1:0-1777 GCA_964459135.1 uncultured Thermodesulfobacteriota bacterium
CTTGTGTGCGGCCAATCCTTACCCATGACTTCGATCTCCAAGGGGTATGCAGGACGCCTCCCTGATTTCGCCAGCCAGGTTTGATACACGTAGTCCATAGCCGGTTGATAGGAACCGGCAATGCTGAAGACCATATAGGTTCCGGCCGACAGAAGCTTTGCAGTCAAGACGGGATTAACCTCATCCAGTGACGTTACCTCCACAGCAGCCATGTAGATAATTCCGTCTTGTTCCCAATTGTCCGGATAGGTCTTGACACGGTAAAGAGATAGCGGCTGCACGGCGTTCTTAATAAAGGCCGATTCCCTTTCCAGCAAGCGCCATAACGGCCTGACAGTATCCGCCCCGGGTTGTATGATTGAAGATACACCGGCCAGGATAAGGGCACGGTGCTCAATAAGCTCCGGTTTGGCGAGGATGCCGCCGTTTATGAACTGAAGATGTTGTGTTGTCCGCCTGGAAAAGGTAAAGCGCCTGTCCTCAATCCCCTTTTTCCGCCACTCTTTAGGTTGCATGCCGGTAAACCGTTTAAAGGCACGGCAAAAGGTTTCATGGGTGTTGAATTGGTAATCAAAGGCGATGTCGATGATCTGCTTATCGGTTTGCTTCAATTCCTGAGCCGCCTCTGTCAAACGTCTGCGCATCAGATAATCATAGGGCGTGTGGTGTACATACCGGTTGAAGAGACGACAGAAATGATACAGGGAATAGGAGGCCGCTTTAGCCGCATCCGAGATTCCTATTGCCTCTTGTAAAGAATCTTCAATAAAGTCCAACGCCTTGACCAGGGCGGTCATGGCATGCGCATCAGAAGACATGGGTCATAATCTCGTCTTATTTTTTGATTACAGGAACATAGACATCCAGCTCCGATTCATCCACTTGATCCATGCCCTTGAACCTCTGGTCATAGTACTGGAACTGGTATGGGTATGCCTCCTCGTATCCTGATTGTGGAAGCCATTCCTCGTACATTGGTTTGTGCCAGTCGGTCGTGATTTCCTTCCCCTTGAGCGTAAAAACGGCATATCCGCACGGGGGCAAAATGCGCACCGAAAGATCATACGGAACAACTTCCACTTTTTCTACTTCCATACCCACGAATATATCAAAATTACCTTTAGCAGCGGCCTCCTTGTTCCAGGTCCACACTTCATAAGAGATGTGGGATCGAAACAGATTCTTTGCGCTTGCTTCGTTTTCTTCTACATATTCCATAAAACGGTGGCAGAGCCTGCCGATTTCGTTCTCCTCGGTCCACTCTGCACTCGTGGCAAAGGGATCACCAAAAAAGCTGAAGCCTGCAAGGATAATCCTATCCAAGTTCACTATCTTCGGTTTCTTAAATCTCATAGCGACTCTCCTTTACCACTCCCGTCATCGATCCATCAACGGGCTGTTGCAAATTCGTCCTCCCAGTTGAAGTTTGCCGAATCCTCGTACCATTTCGGCCAGTGTTTACACCATGGGGGCACCGAAACTCGTTTTACTCTATCCGTGGCGGGATGATAGGGTTTGATATCTATGATCGGTGTATCATCCTCTGCGTCGATAAAGGGAATCTCGATGATACCCTTGTCATGATCGATATGTATTACGGGTACGACCGTCAGTGCCACGGGATTGGGTCTCCTTTCCGAACGGGTGGCGAACGTTCCCACCGATGCAGGGGCTTTTTTATACGGCTTTTTACACGTCGTCACCATCCGGTCTTTCTCATTATCACTCAAATGACACCACCAGAGGACATTGATATGGCTGAAGCCGTCAAGTTCCT
>CAYWLI010000045.1:1877-17070 GCA_964459135.1 uncultured Thermodesulfobacteriota bacterium
ACAATGCATCTGAAACAGGTGACCTTTCATCCGGAGAAATATCCAACCCGGGATTGCTATCCTTTCAATCTCTCCATCTTTCAGCAGTCCCGATCTATCCCCCTGAGTTCCCCGATAACACTATTTGTCGGTGAAAACGGAACCGGCAAATCAACATTGCTGGAAGCTCTTGCCCACTTGTGTGGCATCCACATATGGCGTGATGCCGAAAGGAGACGCTTTGAGTACAACCCCTATGAAGACGAGTTCCACCATTACTTATCGATCGAATGGACAACGGAACGTGTGTACGGATCGTTTTTTGGATCGAGCATATTCCGACACTTTGCCCAGATCCTCGATGAGTGGGCGTCAGCCGATCCCGGTCAACTCAACTACTTTGGCGGCAAGTCGCTGATGACACAGTCGCACGGCCAATCGTTTATGTCCTTCTTCCAGAATCGCTATCAAATCAAGGGACTATATCTACTGGACGAACCGGAAACTGCCCTTTCCCCTCGTAGTCAACTTGAATTGCTGAAAATCCTGACCAAGACGACGGGGGCGAACCAGGCTCAATTCATCATGGCCACACATTCCCCCCTCCTGCTCGCATGTCCCGACGCCATTATCTACAGTTTTGACGATGCTTGCATAAAGGAGATAGCATATGAAGAGACGATGCATTATCAGTTATACAAAGACTTCATGGAAGATAGAAACAGATACTTGCAGCCAATCGAGGAATAAGCATGCCGTTCCGCTCTGTAATTTCTCCTCACGTTTTCACCTCCACCGAACGATACAAGTCGACGATCCCCCTTTACCCTCCTCTTTTCAGAAAAGAGGGATGGGGGGGGACGACGGGGACTTATAAAAGGAGCAACAAACGTATTAACCCTTTTCACAACGAAGGTCTGGGAATTTGCCATACGGCAAAAAGTCTTGACCTCCCCGTGCTACCGCTCTATGGTTCATCAATTATAAATATTAGACCATTCAGGAGGAGAATATGCCAGCTTTGCCATCATCAGTAAACAAGGCATGGGAGGAGCGGAAGGGGCCGATAATTTTGACAACGGTAGATACAAACGGAGTCCCCAATGCCATCTATGCCAGCTGTGTCAGTAAATACAGCGAAGATAGTATTGTGGTTGCAGATAATTATTTTGACAAGACGCGCAAAAATATTCTTGCAGGCAGCAAAGGATCTATTCTTTTTATGACGAAGGATGGCAAGGCCTTTCAAATGAAAGGCTCGATCGAATATCACAAAGAAGGAAAATTTTTGAAGACATGAAGCGATGGAATCCAAAACAGCATCCAGGTAATGCAGCGGCAGTATTGAAAGTTGAAGAAGTGTATGCCGGCGCTGAAAAGCTTCTATAGGTATAACAATGGCATAAAAACAGAACTGCATCCGGGTGCGCCTGCACAAGCCGGTTATTCCCCATCGTTTGATAACTCAACTACCTACACAGCATTAGCTCTCTGAAATCATACAAATAGGAGAAAGGCGGTGTGGAGAAATTTAGTCTAATCGCCGGCGTTTGTAAAAGTCCCTGAGCCTCACCGATTTGGGGTCCGGGTTGTTCAGACCGTATTGTTCGACCCAGTCCATAGCCTCCAGAAATTCCTGCACAGTAATACCCCGGGCGATCTGCGGATAGTCATAGGCCTAGTAACTCCTCGGTACTGCCCCCTATCCTCGGTGTCAAGGCGGCGCATTTTTCACTTTTTTCAGCCAAAGGGTTTGTTACATTTGAATTTGTTCCCGTTTTGTCCTATGCTATATTCTAAAAGTTCGCATAAAAAGGTGAGAGAACAATGGCTGGAGCGCGTGAGGCGGCATATCCGGCACAGTACGAGACCGAGGTCCTCCTGAAGGACGGATCGAGGATCTTGCTGCGACCCATCAAGGAAGATGACGTCGAGCGTTGGCTTGACTTTATCTCCAGGCTCAGCCACCGCACCAAATACCTGCGCTTCCATTCCGTGCCGAAATTGGGGCGCGAAGACGCCGTTCGATTCTGCTCAGTTGACTATGACAATGCCTTTGCCTTTGTGGCCGAGGTGCTGCGAGATCGGCGCCGGGATATCATTGCTATCGGGCGCTATTACCGCATCCCCTACAAGTCCTCAGCAGAGGTTGCCTTCGTCATTGAAGACGCGTATCAGGGAAAGGGCATCGGTACCAAGCTAATGGAGTGGCTCGCCAACGTGGCCCGCGACAACGGCATTACCACATTCGAAGCCTCTGTGCTCGCCGAAAACAGGGAAATGATGAATGTCTTTAAGGACTACGGCTTCCATGTTACCAGCGAATTTGAGGAAAAAGAGTACCGCGTCACCTTCCCTATAGCCAGAACCAAACGGGTGACTCAGAGAGAGGAGGAGCGAGAGCGCATCGCAACGGTGACTTCTCTGATCTCCCTCTTGTATCCCCGTTCGGTGGCGATAATCGGCGCCTCCCGGGACCCGGGCACCATCGGACAACTCCTCTTCCGATGCATCATGCAAAACCGGTTCTCCGGGGTCGTCTACCCGATAAACCCCAACGCCGAGGCGATCATGTCGGTAAAGGCCTATCCTTCGGTCCTTGATGTTCCCGGCGATGTCGATCTGGCGCTGATCGCCGTACCGGCCCCACTGGTAGCCAAAGTAACCGACGAGTGCGGACGCAAAGGCGTGCGCGGTATCGTAGTCATATCCGATGGGTTCAAGGAACGGGGAGGAGAGGGGGTACAGCGCGAACAAGAACTGCGCGACATCGCACTAGGCCACGGCATGAGGATCGTGGGCCCCAATTGTATGGGGGTCATCAACACGGACCTTGCTATCAATTTAAATGCCAGCTTTTCTCTGGTGTATCCTCCTCCGGGCAATGTTGCCTTTCTCTCTCAGAGTGGTGCATTGGGGCTTTCCATTCTGGAGTATGCCAACAACCTGAACATGGGCATCTCCACCTTTGTGAGCGTGGGCAACCGCGCCGACATCTCCTCAAATGATATGCTGCAATACTGGGAGCAGGACAAAGCGACCAAGATTATCCTTCTCTACCTGGAATCCTTCGGCAATTCCCGCAAATTCGCCCGTATTGCCAGGAGGGTATCGGGCGTCAAGCCCATCGTGGCGGTCAAAGGCGGCAGCAGCACCGCTGGTTCACGCGCTGCCTCCTCACACACCGGCGCGCTGGCCACCCCGCAGATAGCATCCGACGCCCTCTTTCACCAGGCCGGCATCATCAGGGTCAATACTCTTGAAGAGCTTTTTAACGTAGCAACCCTCCTTTCAAACCAGCCGGTGCCCAGGGGCAAGAGGGTGGCCATCGTAACCAACGGAGGCGGCCCAGGCATCATCGCTGCCGATGCCTGCGAACATTACGGGCTCACACTGCCGGAACTATCCCCCGAGGTGATTGAGGCACTGAAGTCTGTGGTCAAGAGGGACATCACGTTCCGCAATCCCCTGGATCTGACCGCCGGTGCCACAGAGGAGGAGTTCAAGGGTGTATTGACGATATTGGCCGATGATAACAGCTTTGATGCCGTGCTCACTATTTTTATACCGCCAACGATCGTCGATCTAAAAGAAGCAGAGGACGCTATACGGCAGGTAGCCCCCCTATTCCAGCGCAAAAAGAAGACGCTGTTGGCCTGCTTTATGGGACAACGGGGTTTCAAGACTAAACTGGGGACCACCGGTAAATTTGTCCCCTGTTACCCCTTTCCCGAAGAGGCCATCTCCGCACTGGCCAAGGCAACTGAGTACAGTGATTGGCTGAAAAGGCCCAAGGGATCCATACCCAAAATTCGAGGGCTCAAAGGGGAAAGAGCACAAAAGATAATTGACTCAGCCCTGACCAGCAGCCACGCAAGGCCCCTGTGGCTTTCAGCCCAAGGAATAGCTGATCTGCTCGACTGCTATGGTATACGCTTCGCCGAGACCGTGGCAGCAAAAACACCGGCCGAGGCCGCTGCTGCAGCCTCAAGGCTGGGCTTTCCCGTCGCCGTTAAGTTGGCATCCTCCACCATCGTGCACAAAACCGATGTCGGCGGGGTGGCCCTCGGCCTCACGTCGGAAAAGGAAGTCGAAAAGGCCTTCACAGATATGAAGACCAGGCTCGCTGAGATGGGTCGCCAAACAGAGATGGAAGGGGTAACGGTGCAACGCATGGTGACAGAGGGGATAGAGGTCATCGTCGGTGTAACGCAAGACCCGTCATTCGGGCCCATCATCATGTTCGGTCTGGGAGGCATCTATGCCGAGCTGATGAAAGACGTGGCTGTCCGGCTGCACCCGCTCACCGATGTGGACGCACACGAACTGGTGGACTCCATCAAGATGGCAAAGCTCTTTGAAGGGTCCCGGGGTGCAGCGCCCAGCGACACCCAATCCCTCGAAGATTTATTGCTGCGGCTCTCGGCCCTGGTCGAAGACATTCCCCAGATCGCCGAGCTGGACCTCAACCCCGTAAAGGTAATGGAGCGGGGAAAAGGGTACTGGGTGGTCGATGCGAGGATTATGGTAAGGTAAAGGTGATAGTAATTTACGTTTCCTCTTGACAAAAAGAACAAGTTGTGTCTTTTATACAGTATTAAACAAATTTTGATGAAGAAAGGTTTTGGACGTGATGGGCAATACAGGATACTCACAGAACTGGCGTTGGTACTTCTATTACTGGATAGCGGTCTGCCCATCGCTTAGGGGGATTAAACCGTAGAGGAGACCTCATAGTCAACTAAGCCATGGGTAGAGGAAGATGCTATCCATGGCTTTTTTTATTGGGCCATGGTAGCACTAGAACCATGGCCCTTATTTGTGAAGGGGGGTAAAAGATGGTGATCGTGATGCGAAAGAATGCCACAGAGGCCCAGATAGACCACGTTATCCAATGGATTGAATCCATAGGCTATCGAGCGCACCCTTCCCCTGGCGTGGAACAAACCATCATCGGTGTGGTTGGGGACGATCGGGGCAAGGAGCAGCTTAAGTCCGCTGAGCACCTTCCGGGGGTGGAAAAGACCGTTGCCATCCTCAAGCCGTACAAACTGGCCAGCCGCGAGTTCAAAAGGGGGAACACAATTATCCGTATCGGCGACCTGGAGATCGGCGGGCCTGATTTTATCGTCATGGCTGGCCCCTGCTCTATTGAGAGCGAGGAGCAGCTGATGGAGAGCGCCTATGTCGTCAAAAAGGGAGGGGGGCACATCCTCAGGGGCGGGGCCTTTAAACCGAGGACATCCCCTTATAGCTTCCAGGGGTTGGAAGAGGAAGGGCTCAAGCTCCTGGAAAAAGTCCGGCAAAAGACGGGCTTGCCTGTTGTCACCGAGGTCATGAATACCACCGATGTGGACCTGGTGGAGGAGTACGCCGATATCATCCAAATCGGGGCGCGCAATGTCCAGAATTTCGCCCTTTTGAAAAAAGTAGGGCAGGCGCGCAAGCCCATCCTGTTGAAGCGGGGCATGATGACGACCATAGAAGAACTCCTGATGTCCGCCGAATACATCCTCTCTGCCGGCAACCATCAGGTCATCCTCTGCGAGCGGGGGATTCGCACCTTTGAAACGGCGACACGGAACACCCTGGACATCAGCGCCGTACCGGTCCTCAAGGAATTAACCCACCTGCCAATCATCGTTGATCCCAGCCATGCGGTCGGCCACTGGAAGTATGTCATCCCGCTGGCAAAGGCTACCAGGGCGGTGGGGGCGGACGGCCTCCTCGTCGAAGTCCATCCTGAGCCTGACAAGGCCCTCTCCGATGGGGCGCAGTCCCTCAAACCTGAGAAGTTTTACCAGCTCATGGAAGAACTGAGGGCCATCGAGAAAATCATGCAACGGAGGTAAAGATTACCCCATGAAAACGATCAAGGTACACCTTGACAAAAAGACGTCATCCTCGTATGAGATCTATATCGGGAAGGAGATCGTAGACCGCATGGGCCTCCTCCTCGCCAAGCATAACTGGGGGGAGCGCTACATTATCATCACGGATAATATGGTTTCACACCTCCATGGAGCAGGGGTAGAGGAGACCCTCAAAGAAATGGGCCTCAAGACCGATATAATCGACTTCCCAGCCGGGGAAGCCTCAAAGGACATGCAGACCAGCCTGCACATCTGCGACCGATTAATGGCACTAGGCGCTGACCGGACCTCGGCCCTCATCGCCCTCGGCGGCGGTGTTGTGGGTGATATCACCGGGTTTGTGGCCTCTATCTATATGCGGGGCATCCCCTATATCCAGGTCCCCACCACCCTCCTCGCCCAGGTGGACAGCAGCATCGGCGGGAAGACCGGCATCGACCTCTCCATTGGGAAGAACATCCTCGGGACCTTCTATCAGCCCAAGGGGGTCTTCATCGACCTGGCGTTTCTGAAGACCCTGGAAGCGCGGGAACTGAAAAACGGCCTCGCAGAAGTCGTCAAGTACGGCATCATCGATGACCCGGAACTGTTCGGCATCCTTGAAGCAAAGGCCGACGATATCAAAAAGGGTAATGTGGACCTTCTCAAAGAAATCGTCACCAGGTCATGCCGCATCAAAAAAGGTGTCGTTGAAATCGATGAGCAGGAGAAGGGGGTCCGCCGTATCCTGAATTTCGGCCATACGATAGGCCACGCCATCGAAACGGAGTCCGGCTACACCATTCCCCACGGAGACGCCGTATCCATGGGCATGGCCGCCGCGGCTCTCATATCGGAGCGCATGCACTACCTCCCCGCTGAAGACCGGGAACGGATCATCGCCCTCATCAGGGCAATGGACCTTCCCGACCGCATCCCCAAAAAAATCAGCCCCGATGGAATATTGGCCCGCATGAAAGGGGATAAGAAAAAAGCAGGGGATGTCCTCAACTTCGTGCTCCTGAAGAAGATCGGAATCCCCTTTATCACAAGCGACGTGCCGGAGCCGGTGATCAAGGAGACCATCAAGGGACTACAGCGATGAAAAAGCAATCTCTCAAAGAGATCAGAGAGAAATTACGCAAGAAGGATCGGGAGATCGTCAAGCTCTTAAACGAACGGACCGAGCTGTCCATCGAGGTGGGCAAGGCAAAAAACTCCCAGGGCTGGGAGGCCTATGATCCTTCACAAGAGGGTAAGGTCTATGATTACATCAGAGAGATCAACGAAGGCCCCTTGCCGGAGAAGGCCTTGAACAATATCTTCAGGGAGATCATCTCATCTTCGCGGGCCCTCCAGGAACCGACGATTGTCGCCTACCTGGGGCCTGAGGCATCGTTTTGCTATCAGGCCGCCCAATCCCATTTCGGCACAAGCGCCCACTATTACGCTCAGAAAATGGGTTCAGAGGTCTTCGATGAAGTGGAGAAAGGGCGGATTGCCTGGGGGGTGGTGCCGGTGGAAAACTCCCTTGAGGGGCCCGTCAAGACAACGCTGGATAAGTTGATCTCAACCCCGCTCAATATCCGGGCCGAAATCTTTCTCAGGGTCTCACACTGTCTGATCTCTCTCCGCACAAAGATGGAGGAAATCAAGAGAGTCTACTCCCATCCGCAAGCCCTTGCCCAGTGTCAAGACTGGTTGAGGAAAAATCTCCCGAACGCCCCCCTCATGGAGGTGGACAGCACCGTAGCCGCGGCCGAACGGGTCCTGGAGGACCAGGAGGGTGCGGCCATCGGAAGTTCTCTTGCCGCAGCCACCTATGGACTCACCATCATCGCCGAGGGTATCGAAGACAGCCCCTCGAACACAACGCGATTTTTCGTCATCGGCAGGGGACACAGCACGGCCACAGGGAACGATAAGACCTCCATCCTCTTCGCCACAACCCATACGCCGGGTGCCCTCTATCAGGTACTCGAGTCGTTTGCCAGGGAGGGGGTCAATCTTACGCGGATCGAATCGTATCCCATGAGGGACCGGATAGGGAACTATCTCTTTTTTGTCGATTTTGCCGGGCACAGAGATGAAAAGAAGATCAAAAAGTGCCTGACAGACATGAAGAGTGCTACCACCCTTTGCAAGGTTCTAGGTTCCTATCCCAAGGGAGAGGAGCCATGATAATCTGCATCCCTATCGTCGCCAACACCACTGACGCCGCCTTGGCGCAGATGGAGAAGGGTGCTCCCCTGGCCGACGTCCTGGAGTTGAGGATCGATCAGATCAGGGACGTCGATCTGGAGCAGTTGATGAACGGGAAACGGTCCGGGAAACGGATCCTCATTACCAACAGGCGGAAGGATGAGGGGGGAGGTTTTTCCGGCAGCGAAAGCGAACGACTCGCACTGTTGCAAGAGGCCGTGGCCCTGGGTGCCGATTATGTGGATATCGAGGCCAGTACAGAAAAATATTTGATCGGGGATGTGCGGGCCCAGATTGAGAAGCATCACCATCGCACGAAATTGATCATCTCCTCTCACGATTTCAGTGGGACCCCTTCTGACAAGACGTTGCGGAAGAGATTCGATGCGTGCAGGAGGATTGGGGGCGATATCGTCAAGATCGTCACCCACGCCCATACGGTAGAGGACAACCTGAGGGTGCTCGGGCTCATCCCTTACGCACGGAACAAGGGACGGGTAATCATCGCCTTGTGCATGGGGGGGGAGGGGAAAATCAGCAGGGTCATGGCGCCCCTGTTGGGTGCCTATTGGAGCTATGCCTCCCTGGAGAAGGGGGCGGAATCGGCCCCGGGGCAATTGACTGCAGAGGAGATGCGTCTGATCTACAGACTATTAGGGACTGAGGAACGCTAACCCCCCTATGATCCGATTGGAAATGTTTTTACTATGAAAAAACCCGCTGCAACAATCTTTGCGCTCTTTGGAAATCCTGTGGGGCACAGTCTCTCTCCGCTGATGCACAATGCGGCATACAAAGAGATGAAGATCAATGCCTCCTATATCCCCGTGTGCGTAGAACACCTCGAAGATGCGATCGTGCGGGTCAAAAAGGGCGATATGCAGGGTGCGAGCATCACCATCCCCTTCAAAACCGCGGTGATGCCCTACCTGGATGATGTAGAGAGAAGCGCTCAACACATAGGGGCCGTCAATACGATGTGGCATGATGACAACGGTGGACTCTCCGGTTACAATACCGACTGGATCGGGCTGGTGCGTGATGTGGAGGAATCCCTGGAGATTCGCAACAAGACCTTCGTCATCCTCGGGGCTGGAGGAGCGGCACGGGCGGCCGTCTTCGGTATCCAGCAGAGAGGCGGCATCCCTCTGGTCATAAACCGAACCCCCACCAGAGGCGAAGAGATGGCACGGGAGTTCGGTTGCCCATTCTATCACTTTTCGGAGATTGGCAACATCAGGGCGGACTGCCTGATCAATACCACCCCTGTTGGGATGGCACCACATAAAGGGAGATCACCTATTGAGAAAAAGATACTCAGCAATTTCAGGTGGGTCATGGACTGCATCTATAACCCCCTCAAGACTCAGCTGTTGCAGGACGCCGAAGAGGCGGGGTGCACGGTCTTCACCGGAGTAGGGATGTTTGTCCACCAGGGGGCCGAGCAGATAAAGATCTGGACGGGGATGGAACCACCCCGGGAATTTATGAAACGAATCGTTCTCGAGAAGCTCAGAGAAGATGAAGGAAATTAAACCGATCAAAGGGGTCGACACCACGGTGAGTGTGCCCGGTTCCAAGAGCTACACCCAGCGGGCCCTGATTATCGCCGCCCTGGCTGAGGGGAGATCTGTCTTGCAAAACCCCCTGATCGCCGAGGATACGGGATACGTGATTGAGGCACTCCGATCCCTCGGCTCGGATATCGCGACTGGAGATGGGAATATGGTTATCAGCGGGACCAGCGGCCATCTCAAAAATCCAGGGAAGGAGATCTACGTGGGCAATAACGGGACCGCCATGAGGTTGCTCACCGGCGTGGTTGCCCTGGGCACAGGCCCCTTCACCCTCACCGGCAGCCCGCGACTCTGCCAGCGCCCCATCAAACCCCTCCTGGATGCCTTGACCTCCATGGGGGTAGATGCCCGCAGCAAAGGCAACAATGGCTACCCGCCGGTGGTTGTCTATGCCAACGGTCTTCGAGGCGGCACAATTACCTTTACGGACATTGAAAGCAGCCAATATATCTCTGCAATGCTTATCTGCGCCCCTTTTGCCGAGAGCAATACTGTTATCGAGCTCCAGGGTACCGTCCCTTCGCTCCCCTATGTGAATATGACCGTCGACGCGATGAAGGCATTTGGGGTGAAGGTGATCACAGAGAGGCCCTTTCGGTATGTTGTGAAAAGCGGCCAGCAGTATAAAGGAAAGTCCTATTCGATTGAAGGGGATTGCTCCAGTGCTTCTTATTTCTTCCTGGCTGCAGCCCTGTGTAAGGGGAGGATGAGGGTTCAACATATCAACCCCAAGACCTTGCAGGGGGATATCGGGTTTGTCACCATCATGGAACGGCTCGGTTGTACCGTCATGAAAGGAAAAGATTGGATCGAGGTAGTGGGAGGTCAACTGGCCTCGGGTGCATACACCTTTGATCTGGGGAATATGCCCGATATGGTCCCTACCCTTGCGGTCTTGGGCGCGGTTCGCCCTGGCCGAACCACCATTACGAATGTCCCCCATCTCAGAATAAAGGAAAGTAACCGCTTAGCGGCCCTGGCTACAGAACTGCACAAGATAGGGGTTCGTGCGGAAGAGAAGGATGACGGCTTCGTCATTGAAGGGGCCAACCCCCATGGCGCTGAAATAGAGACGTACAATGATCACCGCATCGCCATGAGCTTTGCTGCCCTGGGGCTGTTAATCCCCGGCATACGAATTCAAAATGAAGGCTGCGTGGACAAATCATTCCCCGGCTTTTGGGGCGAACTGAAAAAATTGTACGGCTGATGAAGATCATCTTGATTGGATACCGTTGCACGGGAAAGACCTCGGTGGGGAAGAAGATTGCGGAGCAATTGGGCATCCCCTTCTACGACACCGATGAGATCATCCAGAGCCATACCAAAAAGACCATCAGGGCGATCGTTGACGAGGAGGGATGGATTGCCTTTCGCGCAGAGGAAAGGGCGACCATCAAGAAGCTCTCCTCACTGACTGATGGGGTCATCGCCGCAGGGGGTGGAGCTATCATGGATGCCGAAAACAGAAACGCCCTGAAACACAAAGGGCTGTGCGTCTGGCTCACCGCCGACGTCAGTACCATAGTTGCGAGGATGAGAAGCGATAAGGCGAGCACTGCGCAGAGACCGCCTCTCTCAGATGGCGGCTTGGAACGGGAGACAGCAGAGATCCTCGAGGCCAGGGAGCCGGTCTATCAGGAGATGGCCGATTGCATCGTCGACACCGCAGGGAACGGAATCGATGCGGTCGTTGATGAGGTTTGCAGCGCACTTGACTGCCATGATAGCTACTGTAATGAACGGAGGTCTCCCGCGACCTAACTGCCACGTACTACGATTAAGGAAAGGAAGGCACATGTCAGGCAACTCAATAGGGGTTCTGTTCAGGGTCACCACGTGGGGTGAATCCCATGGCAAGGCCCTCGGGGCGGTGGTGGACGGATGCCCCCCTCAGATCGATCTGACGGAATCGGACATCCAAACGGAGCTGGCGAGAAGAAGGCCGGGACAGCATACCTCGGCCTCGCCGAGGAAGGAGGAGGATATCGTCGAAATCCTCTCCGGCACCTTTGAGGGGAAGACCACGGGTACTCCTATCTCCCTCATCATTAGGAACAGGGATGTGGACAGCAGAGCCTATGAAGAGCTTAAGGATATCTTCCGGCCCGGTCACGGTGATTTCACCTATGCCCAGAAATACGGCATCCGGGACCACCGTGGGGGCGGCCGTGCCTCCGGTCGGGAAACCGTAGCCCGGGTAGCGGCCGGGGCCATCGCAAAAAAGGTGATCTTCCGCGAAGGAATCGAGGTCATCGCCTACACCCTTGAGTTAGGTGGTATCTCAGCAGAAACGATCTCCCTCACCGAGATCAACAAAAACTCCCTCCTCTGCCCCGATCAAAAAGCGGCCCAGCGGATGGAGACAAGGCTCAAAGAGGCGCGCGAGGGTGGGGATTCCCTCGGTGGTATCGTGGCGATCATGGTCAGGGGGTGCCCACCGAGTCTGGGGGAACCGGTCTTTGATAAGATCGACGCCGATCTCGCCAAGGCCCTCATGAGTATCGGCACGGTGAAGGGGGTGGAGATCGGCGCCGGCTTTCAGGCGGCCAGGATGACCGGTTCACAGTGCAATGACCCCATCACACCGGAGGGATTCACGACCAATCATGCCGGCGGTATCCTCGCAGGCATCACCAATGGCGATGAGATCGCCATCAGGGTAGCGTGCAAACCCATTTCATCCATCGAAAAACCCCAACAAACCACTGATATACACGGTAACCTGACGACAGTATCTATTCGCGGGAGACACGATGTATCGGTCATACCCCGCATCATCCCCGTGTGCGAGGCCATGGTCAGCATCGTCCTGGCAGACCACCTTGTGCGGCAACGGATACTGGTGGGCAATGAAGGAACGTAAGATGAAGGATATCCAGATCGGGATCATCGGCGGCACCGGGGGAATGGGGGGGATATTCGCCGATCTCTTTCGCCAGGAAGGATATACCGTCCACGTATCGGGGAAAACACAAGGGCTTGATATGCCGACGATGGCCGAAACGTGTCAGGTGGTTATCGTCAGCGTCCCCATAGACATTACCGTGGAGATCATCGGGGAAATCGGACCGCTCATGAGCAAGGACGCCCTTTTGATGGACCTTACTTCCCTCAAAACGGAACCTGTTAAGGCCATGCTGCACTCTTCTCCCGCTGAGGTCATCGGTCTTCACCCCCTTTTCGGGCCTGGTATCAATGCTATAGCTGGATATAGCATCGTTCTCTGCCCTGCACGGACCGAAGGTTGGCGTCTCTGGGTGCGAGATATCTTAAAAAAACATGGCGCAGCTATTATCGAGACGACCCCTGAGCGGCACGATGAGTTGATGGCATTGGTTCAGGCATTAAACCATCTGAACTCGATAACGATGGGGATGGTATCAAAGGAATGGGGAGAAGATCTCACGGACTTACAAAGGTTCGCCACTCCCATGTTCGCCACAAAGCTCGAGATCATCAGGGAGATATTCACCAATAATCCAAGACTCTATGCCGAGATCATCACCCTGAACCCACACATCGAAAAGATCCTCGACCTCTACGGGAGAACCTTATCTGAGGTAGCAACAATGATCAAAGCGGGAGATGCAGGGGCTTTGGCTGAACTGATGGAGCAAAAGAGCATGTGGGGATCATGAGCGATTAGCTCTGGAATGTTACAAGATGCTCAAAACAGGGCATTTTCATTGACCAGTGATAGTCAATGATGATACTATCTGCAAAACAAAGAATATCTTGAACCTTCAGGAGGATTATCATGCCAAGCCGTCCAAAAAAGAAGTCGGTTGCTCTGAAAGTGGGGAAAAATAGCCCCTGGTTTATAGGGACAGTAGGCGGCCTTATCGGAGCCTTCTTGGTAGGGGTCGTCCTCTTTTATTTCTTTGGGTACCGAGAGCAACAAATCTATCGGGCCATATTTATGACTTCCATCAATAACGCCGAAAGACTCTTGGAAAAGGATATGCCTGAAGATGCCTTAGCAATATACAACGATATCGCAAACAAGAGATCGGCGAGAAACGATCCGGAGATCTATGCCCATGTCAAAAACAGCGAAGGGGTTTGCCACTATAAGGTTGCCCTTCTCAGGGACAAGGAAGAACACCTCCTCAAGGCCATCAGGGCATTTGAAGAGGCCCTGCAGATCAGAACCGCAAAAAAATACCCCAATGATTATGCCGCCACGCAGAACAACCTTGGCAATGCATACAGGACGCTCTCCGAAGTCAAGGATAAAGAGGTAAACCTGACAAAGGCCTTCGAGGCCTTTAAAGAGGCCCTGCAGGTATACACACAGGATCAATACCCAGCCGGCTATGCTGCTACCCAGAACAATCTAGGGGCTGCCTACGGCACCCTTGCCGATATCAGGGACAAAGAGGAAAACCTCAACAAGGCCGTCCAGGCCTTTGAAGAGGCCCTGAAAATAAGAACGATAGAGCAACACCCCCTTGGCTATGCCGCCACCCAGAACAACCTCGGCAATGCTTACAGCGCCCTGGCAGAAAGCAAGGATGCAAGGGGTAACCTCTTCAGGGCCGTTAAGGCCTTTAAGGAAGCCTTGAAGGTCTACAAATTGGACGAATATCCCCCGGACTATGCTGCTACCCAGAACAACCTCGGCAATGCATACAGCGCCCTGGCTGAGGTCCAGGATCAAGAAGGAAATGTGGCTAAGGCAATCAGGGCCTTTGAGGAAGCCCTCAGAGTCTACACCCTGGGGAAATACCCCGCTCAATTTAGGACGGTAACGTCGAACATGGAGAGGGCAAAAAAGAAGATACAGTAGGACAGACAAGTAGCTGTTCACAATTTATTATTGACAGATCATGGAATCTTTGATATTAGGATATCGAAAAGCGAACAGGACGTTGAGATGAAGGAAAAGCTTGTCAGAGATAATTATTGGTGGTGGAACACAAGGGAGAGGCTCGTCCACCGCTAACACCCTGCTACAAAAAGGCCGTGGGGGAACTCTCAAAGGCTTCACGGTCTTTTCGGTATGCGTTAAAGACAAAAAAGCCGTGATGAAACCACGGCTTTTTTTATGAGCACACTGGAGGATACACCTTCGATGCACTATCCAGACTTTGAGCAATTTAAGCGATTGGCACGAGAGGGTAACTTGATTCCCCTGTACCGGGAAATCCTAGCCGATACGGAAACCCCGGTCTCGGCCCTCATAAAGCTGCGGGCAAAACCCCACCTCTTCCTCCTGGAGAGCGTGGAAGGGGGTGAAAAGTGGGGGAGGTATACATTTCTGGGATCAGACCCCCATGTGATCTTCACGGTCAGAGGGGAAGAGGTCCTCATTCAGGAACAAGGGGAGATCCGTACCCAAAAACATGGGGGAGAGCCTTTGGCATTACTCAAGGATCTCTTATACAGCTATCGCCCCGTTCCGGTGGATGGTCTGCCCCGGTTTTATGGAGGGGCCGTGGGATTCCTCGGCTACGACATGGTCCGCTATATCGAGAAGCTCCCTGACGAGACCCTGAAAGACCTTAATACCGATGATGCGATGTTTCTCATTACCGATACCCTGATGATCTTTGACAATGTGAGGCACACCATCAAGGT
>CAYWLI010000046.1:0-16615 GCA_964459135.1 uncultured Thermodesulfobacteriota bacterium
GTGGTGATCGGTGCTCTGTTCAAAGGTGTAGGCGGCCTGGATGATTCGTTCCTCCTCGCAGTGCCTCCCGATGATCTGAAGCCCGATGGGGAGCCCCTCCTTACTGAAGCCGCAGGGGATGGAGATGGCCGGCACACCGGCCAGGTTCACGGAGATGGTGAAGATGTCCGAGAGGTACATCTGGAGCGGGTCCTCCATCTTCTCCCCGAGGTGGAAAGCAGGGGTAGGGGAGGTGGGGGTGATGATCACGTCGCACTCCGCGAAGGCCTTTTCAAAATCTTCCTTAATAAGGGTCCTCACCTGGGATGCCTTGCGGTAGTAGGCGTCATAGTATCCTGAGGAGAGGACGTAGGTCCCCAGCATGATCCTGCGCTTTACCTCGGGGCCGAACCCTTCGGAGCGGGTCTCCTGGTACATCTCCATGAGTTCCTTGGAGCCGGGTGCGCGAAAGCCGTATTTCACCCCGTCATACCGGGCCAGGTTGGAGCTGGCCTCGGCAGTGCAGATGATGTAGTATGTCGCCACTGCATAACCGGTATGGGGGAGCGAGATCTCATTCACGGTCGCCCCCAGCCCCTCCAGGACCCTGATGGCTTGTCCTACCTGCTCCTCCACCTGGGGATCCATCCCCTCCACAAAGAACTCCTGGGGCACGCCTAATGTCCACCCCTTGACGTCTTTGACCAGGACCGTGCGGTAGTCAGGGATGGGGAGGTCAATAGAGGTGGAATCGAGGGGATCGTGGCCGGCAATGGCATTGAGCAGGATGGCGCAGTCTTCTACATCTTTAGTAATGGGACCTATTTGATCGAGGGAGGAGCCGAAGGCCACCAGGCCGTAGCGGGAGATCCTCCCGTAGGTCGGCTTCATCCCCACCACGCCGCAGCAGGCAGCGGGCTGCCTGATGGAGCCTCCGGTGTCGGATCCCAGGGCGGCGATGCAGGCATCGGCAGCCACGGCAGCGGCTGAGCCGCCGCTTGACCCGCCCGGGATGGTATCCAGGTTCCAGGGATTGTGGGTGACGGTAAAGCGGGAGTTCTCCGTGGAGGAGCCCATGGCGAACTCGTCCATATTCGCCTTGCCGAGGAGGACTCCCCCTTCATCCTTGAGCCGCTTGACGACTGTGGCGTCATAGGGGGGTATGAAATGCTCCAAGATCTTCGAAGCACAGGTGGTCTTGATCCCCTGCGTGCACATGTTGTCCTTGATCGCCAGGGCCACCCCTGTCAAGGGGGCGGCCTTCCCTGCGGCTATCCTGCGGTCGGCCTCTTTTGCCTCATCCATCGCCTCCTGTTCGGTTACCGTGAGGTAGGCCTTGATTTTGGGGTCGACCTCCTGAATCCTTTTTAAAAGGACCCTGGTGGCTTCCTGTGCGGTGACCTCTTTCCCCTTCAATCTCTCATGGAGCTCATGGATAGTAAGGCGGTACACTCTTAGTTCCCCCTAGATGATCTTGGGCACTCGGAAACACCCCTGGGCCTTATCCGGCGCATTCTCCAGAGCGGCCTCCTGCGGCTGGGATTCTTTCACCTCGTCCTCCCGCATGACGTTCTGATGGGAGACCACATGGAAGGTCGGCTCAATCGCGCCGGTATCCAACTCATTAAGCTTTTCCATATAATCCAAGATGCTATTGAGATGGTCGGTGAAGAGCCCTTTTTCCTCTTCGGAGAGCTTCAGCCGCGCCAAACGCGCCACATGCTCGACCTCTCCTCTTTCTATCTTCGTCCCTCGTCCCATAATCACCTCTCTCTAGGACTCATCTCAATTGCCTCCCACCAACTCCCCGAAGATTGCCAATCTCTGTTCCAGCTTCTCCTTGAGGGTGGAGAACTCCTGCAGTTTATCCCGCTCCTTCTGGACCTTGTCAGGAGGCGCCTTTTCGAGGAAGGAATCATTGGCCAATTTCCTCTGGGTGAGTTCGAGGTCCTTGAGGAGTTTGGTCAACTCCTTGGTCAGCCTCTGCTGCTCTTTTTTTGGATCTTCGACCACCCCCTCCAGGGGGACAAAGACCTCCACGCCATCCGCCAGGGCCGTGGCTGCAGCACGGGGGCGTTTTCCCTGCACCATGATCCGGGCCTCCTTGACCCTGGCCAGGTCCTTGATAAATCCCAGGTGATCCTTAAGTGCCGTGGCGGTATCCTCGTGTTCGGCGATCAGGATTATGTCTACCATAGTAAGGGGGGGGATGCCCATCTCACCCCGGATATTGCGTATACCGGTGATCACCCCCATGATGCGCTCCATTTCCCTTGCTGCCTCGTCATCGACCAGCTCCGGTCTCACCTCAGGGTAGTCGGCGACCATGATGCTCTCACCTTCATGGGGGAGGTGTTGCCAGATCTCCTCGGTGATAAAGGGCATGTAAGGGTGGAGGAGCTTGAGGGTTTTGTCCAGGACGTAGACCAGTGTCTTCTGGGTTATGCCCCGCCGGGATTTATCGGCATGATAGAGATACGGCTTGCTCAACTCCAGGTACCAGTCACACAGCTCATGCCAGATGAAGTGGTAGATGACCTGAGCCCCCTCGTTGAATCGGTATTCCTCCAAGGCCCGTGTGGCTTCGGCGATGGCCCGGTTGAGCCTGGCCAAGATCCATTTATCCTGAGTGCTGCTCTGCGCCAGGTTTATTTCTTTACCGTCGCTGCAATAATCTTCTAGATTCATTGCGGAGAATCGTGCCGCGTTCCAGATCTTGTTGGCGAAGTTGCGATATCCCTCGATCCGCTCCTCGGAGAGTCGGATATCCCTCCCCTGCGCGGCGAAGGCAGCAAGGCTGAAGCGGAAGGCATCGGTGCCATACTGCTCGATCATCACCAGGGGGTCGATGACATTCCCCTTGGTCTTGCTCATCTTCTGCCCCTCCATATCCCTCACCAGGGCATGGATGTAGACATCGCGGAAGGGGACTGCACCCATAAACTTGAGTCCCATCATCATCATCCGCGCCACCCAGAAAAAGAGGATGTCAAAACCCGTAACCAGGACCGAGGTGGGATAAAAGAGCTTTAGTTCCTCCGTTTCGTCCGGCCACCCCATGGTGGAGAAGGGCCACAGGGCGGAACTGAACCAGGTGTCCAAGACGTCGGTCTCCTGCCTGATCTTCGAGGAGTTACAGCTGGAACATTGTGTGGGCTCCTCCCTGGCCACGGTCACCTCCTCGCAGTCGTCACAATACCAGGCCGGTATCCTATGCCCCCACCATATCTGACGGGAGATACACCAATCGCGGATGTTCTGCATCCAATCAAAATAGGTCCGCTCCCACATGGGGGGGATGATCCTGGTCCGCCCCTCCTGCACGGCCTTGAGAGCGGGTTCGGCCAGGGGCTTGGTTCGGACGAACCACTGTTTGGAGAGGAAAGGTTCCACCATGGTCTTGCAGCGGTAGCAGTGCCCCACACTGTGATGGTAGTCCTCCGTCTTCAAGAGGGTTCCATCCCGCTGGAAGTCCTCGATGATCCTCTCACGGCACTGGAATCTCTCCATACCCTCGTAAGGGCCGGCCTCAGGGGTCATGTGCCCCTTTTCGTCAATGACCTTCACCGCCTCCAGGTGGTGGCGCTGCCCGATCTCAAAGTCATAGGGGTCATGGGCTGGCGTGATCTTCAAAGCCCCCGAGCCAAATTTAGGATCGACATATGCATCGGCGATGATGGGGATTCGCCTATTCACCACCGGCAGGATCACGTACTTATTGATGAGGGTTTTATAGCGCTTATCCTTGGGGTTTACGGCCACTGCCGTATCGCCCATCATGGTCTCGGGACGCGTGGTCACCACCTCGACATGCCCCCCTTCCTCTAAGGGGTAGCGCAGGTGATAGAGATGTGCGGGGATCTCATGGTGATCGACCTCCAGGTCGGAGAGGGCTGTGTGGCACCGCGGGCACCAATTGATGATGTAGTCCCCGCGGTATATTAGGCCCTCTTCATACAGGCGTACGAAGACCTCCCTGACCGCCCGCGAGAGCCCCTCATCCATGGTAAAGCGTTCCCTGCTCCAGTCACACGAAGAGCCCAGTTTCTTCAACTGGTTGATGATCACCCCGCCGTATTTTTTCTTCCACTGCCAGACCCGCTTGATGAATTCCTCTCTGCCCAATTGATGACGGTCGAGGCCTTCCTTGGCCAACTCCCGCTCCACCACATTTTGGGTGGCGATCCCCGCATGGTCCGTGCCAGGCATCCAGAGGCAGTTACGCCCCTTCATCCTCTGGAAACGGACGAGGATGTCCTGGAGGGTGTTATTGAGGGCATGTCCCATGTGGAGGGAACCGGTGATATTCGGCGGCGGGATGACAATAGAAAAGGGTTCTTTCGGGGAGCCCATTTCAGCCCGAAAGTACCCTTGCTCCAGCCAAAAGCTATACCACTTTTCTTCTACCCTCTTCGGATCATAGACTTTCTCCCACTGCTCGGCCATGATGATAGCCTTTCATCCTCCTCTACTCCTTTTTCAACCGATCTATCTCTTGACGCACCAATTTGGGGACCTTTTCCTTGATTACTTTCTCCACAGCCTCTTGCAGTTCATGGCCCACTGTTGAGCTCACTCTCTCTGCCAGGTCTTCCGCACCTTCCCTCGGAGCCATTGTCTTATCTTTTTCACGGATGGCGATATCTTGAAAATCCTCAGATGGCTCAAAGACGGGCTCAAAATCATCCATGAACTCCTCCGCGAATTCCTCTTCTATGCCCTCTTCTTTTAATGTGCCAGGGCCTTCTATCGTCTCCGATTCCACGGTGTTCTCACCGAAGAAAGGCTCTCTGAATTTTTTTGTGAATGTTTCCTCCTCAAGCACTTCTTTTTTCGGCGTACCAAGGCCTTCAATCTTCTCCAGTTCAGAGGTGCTCTCGTCAAGGATGCTCCCGAGTCTCTCATGTTGGGCTTCCTCACCGGAGTCGTCGAGCCCCAACTCACCGAACAGGGTAGCCCAGTCAGCATCTTTCGCCCGGGGTTCAGGCTCCGAATCAGCGAAGGGGAGGTCTAACTCCAGACTCCCGAAATCCTTCTCTTCTAGCACAGAGAAGTCTTCCTTTTTCTCCGTTTGCTCCTCAGGAAACTCCGCCTTCAACTCTTCCTCCAACCCCGTTTTCCCCTCCGGAAACTCCGCTTTCAATTCTTCCTCGAGCTCTCTCAGGGAGGTCTGCAGGACAAATTCCTCTCCCTCCTTCTTCTCTTGCAATGGAGCTGATGGTGGTGTGGTGGCGGGTTCTAGCTCGATATCTGGTAGTTCGAGTATATCGTCAGCCCCTTTCTCTTGTGGAGGAGGGGCAGTGGGGATTGCCTCTGTGATATCAGGCAGTTCGAATATATCTTCCGTTGCTTTCTCGGAGGGGGATGGTGCAATAGGGGGTTCTGCTACGATATCCGACAGGTCCATGATTTCTTCCGCTTTTTCTTGGGGAGGAGCAGGTGTGGTGGCGGTTTCCTCGAGGAGATCCGCCACGTTTAATATATCCTCAGCCCCCTTCTTTTGGGGGGGCTGTGGTGGTTGAGGGGTGGGTTCTGCTACGATATCCGACAGGTCCATGATTTCTTCCGCTTTTTCTTGGGGAGGAGCAGGTGTGGTGGCGGTTTCCTCGAGGAGATCCGCCACGTTTAATATATCCTCAGCCCCCTTCTTTTGGGGGGGCTGTGGTGGCTGAGGAGCGGGTTCCTCGAGGAGATCCGCCACGTCTACTATACCTTCGGCCTTTTTCTTTGGTGGTGGCGTGGCAGTGGGTGCCTGTGCGATATTTGTGAGGTCTAATATCTCTTCTGCCCCCCCAGCCGCAGGCCCCCCTGCTGGAAGGGCACTTCCTCCTTTAGCCAAGGCCTCACGTACCTTGCTGATAGCGGCATTGCTCTCGAAAGGCTTGATGATAAAACCATCAGCACCCACACGGCGTCCCTCATCTTCGTCAAAATCGTCGAGGATCCCGATGAGCAATAAAACAGGAATGCCCTTCAAGGCGGGGTCCCGCTTTAACTCCTCACACAACTCAAAACCGTTCTTTGCCGGCATATTGATGTCTGCAATAATCACATTGGGTTTGTCCGTTCTCGCCTTGGTCAAGGCCTCTTCGCCGTTATTGGCGAAACTGAGAGCAAATTCCTCGGGAGGGAACGTCCTCTCAAAGACCTTTTGGATGGTGGTACTGTCATCTGCGATAAGGAGTTTTGCAGGCACCCGCGCCCCCTTTTTGATCACGCTTACGTTGCTCCACCATAAGCAGCCTTTGTATGTAACGTGCAAAAAAAGTTTAACACATAATAATTATTATAGTCAAGTGTCTATTAAAAAGCAGTGCTACGGGATAATAAGACAAGGAGTACTGTGTTCTTTGGGAATATCAGTTCCAAGAGGCACGGAGACAGAACGTTTCCTCACTATAGTGCATACAGAGTTGTTGATGGCAATACATGCATCTCTTATTTTTTAGAAATTATCGCTTCTTTTGACTCTGAGAGAAGATAATGTTTTGTTATACAATGATAGTAAGGAAATAAGTATGATTTCCAGCCTGGAAAGGTTATTTCTTAGAGATAGCGGCCGTATTTGAGGGTATTTTTGTTGATACTTATGTTGAGGTGTTCCTGGATTATATCGTGTCCCATAGCCTTAAACGGAAGGTAGACCAAATGGGATTTTTTGATGGTGAGGTTGACGTGCGGAAGGAGGGGGAAGAATTTTCTTTTGGTCATCACAGCGCTGGCCAGGGTGACTTTCAAACCCTGGGCAGCCTCACTTCGAGATAGCGTAACGGGGTAGAGATTCTTTGTAGGGATCTCCTCTTCCATCGTAAAGTCCTTTTGGAAGATAGTCATCTGTCTGACAAGGCGTAAAAAGACTTTGGGTCGAATTTTGAAGGCCGGAATCCAGAAAGCGAGTTCTCTGTTGTGCCAATCTGTCTGTATTACTATGGGCCGCTTTGTGATGCGGATCAAATCGGCATAGGTGTTAACACCCATTTCTTCATCCTGTGCGGTTATCTTCCAAAAGGGGAGATAACTGGTATCCGCCCCTTGGTCGGGCACGACACCGCATGCTACCTGGACGAATGTGCCGTCTGAAGCCTCCCAGGCCGTGTCGCAATTACTGCAGGTCAAGACTACGCTGTCCCTTTCGCCATCGAGGTTCCAGCCGCACTGCGGGCATAGCGTGGCCATAAAAGTGATGTGCCACGCTGGATTTCCGTCTCCGGCTGAGGAGAAGGTATCCTCGCCATCGGGGAGTGAAGCGATGGGTCTGTTAATCACCGCATCATACACCCTGTTACCTTCCAGAAAAAGGGGGAGATAGATAAGACTGAAGGCCTCTCCGATATAGGCCTGGTGGAAGAGCTTGCCGGGCGAAAAAATCGACATGTGCTGGTCCACGATGGTCAGTACATCGGAAGGCTTGAGAGAGCACTTTAGAAAGGAACCGTGCACGTCAGGAGTGACAAATTTCATCTTCATGGCTTGGGGTCTGAGCCCCAGTGATATGGGTAGTTGCTCGTAGGAGGTGCCCAGGTGGGTGATGTCCACAATGCTATGATTGATAGATGCTCCCTTGCAGAGGTACACTTCGCCTTTAAAGCGTACATAGGGGGCATAGATGATTGTTTTGTCGGGTGCCTTGTGCGGTAAAATAAAGCGGAAGTAATCTCGCGCGCAGAGATAGTTTTTGACATTACAAAAGGGGCAGAGGATCAGATGGTCGGTTTCGTCCAGTTCGATAGGCGCACCGCACTGGGGACACTCCTGCTCAATGGTGAAGGCCATCTATCCTAATTTCTCTCCGCACTGATTGCAGAAGAGGGCGTTGGGCAGGTTTTCAGCCTTACAATGGGGACAGGTCGGAGGTGCCGGTTTCGTATCTGCCGGGTTTCCGCACTTAGGGCAGAATTTAGCGTTCGGCGGGATGTTTTTGCCGCAGTTGGCGCATTGATGAAAAACCACCTGTTGGTGGCCGCAGTGGGGACAGAACGCGGCGTCTGTGGGGATCGGATTTTTGCAGTCAGGACAGCTGGTTGCTTGCTGAGGTGCTCCGGTCTGGGGTCTTAATGCCTCGGCAAACATGGCCGGCATCATCAACCCCATGCCCATACCCATGCCCGAACCGGCTGCAGCGGTCGACGCGGCGGCCTTTTCCATAGCCATGGCTGCCTTCATCTTGATCAACTTGTCCAGATCCTGCAGCACGCTGAGACGGCTCTTATCATCAATGGCCTGTTGTACCTCGGGCGGCGGCGTGATGGAGGTAATGTAGAGGTGTTCCAAGCCGATGCCGAAGCGGCTAAAATCATCTTGAAGGCGTTTTTGCAGGCCTTCAGAGAGCTCGTCATATCTTCCCGGGAGGTTGAAGAGGCTATCCAGGTGTTCGCCCAGGTGGTCGTTAAAGCGCGAGACAATGACCCGTTTGAGATATTCCTCTATTTCCTCAGTGGTGAATATCCCCATGGTTCCCACGAGGGTGCTGATAAACAGTACCGGCTGAACCACCTGAAGGTTGAATACGCCGTGGGCCCGGAGGCGAATCAGGCCGAGATCCTTGTCCTTGAAGGCCACTGGATCCCTCGTGCCCCACTTAAGGTTGGGAAAGACCTTCATGTTGACGATATATACCTCGGCGCGGAGCGGGCTGGTCATAGCCCAGGGAATGGCCAAAATTTTGGTCAGGACCGGGATGTTGGCCGTCGTTAGGGTGTGACGACCAGGCGCAAAAGCGTCGCCAGCCTTACCTTTGTAGAAAAAGACAGCGGCTTGGCTCTCGCGGACAATGAGCTGCGCACCTAATTTGATCTCGCCTGAACCTTCTTCCGGTATCCGATGCACCAATTCCTGACCGGTTTCATCGAACCATTCTATGACCTCTAAGAAAACGACGTTGTCTTTGCCCATATCTACCTCCTTTCAGCAGATGAGGCATGCTACGGTTCTGGTGGATAGCAATGTCCCTCAGTGTTCACCGAACAACGACATTAATCTTTCACAGCGGAGAATAACGATGCCCCTCGACGATGTCTCTCTGGTTCACGACCTCCACTCCAGAGTTTATCGGATTCTCTTGAGCTGGTCAACTAGCTGGGCGTGTAGACACTTATTTCGCTGAGCACGATAGACGCGATGTAATGGCCTCTTTTTGTAAGGCTTCAATTACCTCACTTGTGCTGAAGAGCCAGGCATCTTTGGGTTTTGTCGCCCCGCTATGCCGGCTGGAGTCAACGCACCCTCTCCAGCAGTTTTTTGTTACCTGCTGGGGAGAGGCCAAGACTATCAATCTCTCCCTTGAGAGCTTCGGGGGACCCATAGCCTCCGACATAACCATTGACGCGCGCCGCAGCCGTGGAATGAATAAAATCTTGGGCAGCAGGATAGATGGCGCTGAATTCCTCCATAAGATCACGTACCTGTTGGAAATAATACTTCTGATGATATTCCTCTGCCAGATAAAACTCGGCAAAGGGGATGATTTCGGTAACAATCTTTCCTTTGACGCTGGTTGCTTGACGGTCTCTTGTCTCTAAAGCCAACCGCTTCTGTTCCTCGTTGTGGAACAAGATAGCAGACATGTATTGTCGTTTCCATGCCGGCTTTGTCGGATCGTGGCTGGCCCAAAAGACGTCCAAAAGCTCCTGGTAAGAGATCTTGCTGGGGTCGTAGTCGATCTGGATCGTCTCAGCGTGATCGCCCAGGTGATAATACGTGGGATCCTTTTTCGACCCTCCCGCATAACCGACGCGAGTTCGAATAACACCGGGGATGAGCCCGAACCGGGCATCAGGACCCCAGAATCACCCCATTGCAAAGGTCGCCGTCTCCGTTTTTGCCGGAGCAGCGACGTCTATGGGTGGTATGGCGTGGTCAGCGGGGGTGCTCTGCTGTGCTAATTTCATTGTTTTAGTCTCCTGTATTGTTCCAGCCATCGCATTGTTGCCCTGCACGGTGTTCCATGCAGAAAGATTCCATGGACTCAGAAAGAGGGCACACCCCAGACAGGCGATCCCTATTTCTCTCATGAATGAACGCCTGCTCAGCACTGTCGGCTCGGCGGTGGTCGTGTGTGATGCTTTTTTACGACGCATATCTTACCTCCTTAACGCAAACTCTGTGAAGCAATCTCCCTCGTAAGGCCGAGCAGAGAAAGATCAATTCTTTTCTCCTACGAACTTCAGTGCGATTGAGTTGATGCAATAACGAAGTCCTGTCGGAGGAGGGCCATCATTAAACACATGGCCAAGATGGGCGCCACACCTGCTGCATTGTACTTCCGTCCTGATCATGCCGTGGCTTGTATCCTGCGCTGTTGTGATGTTGCGCGCTGCGATGGGCGTCCAAAAGCTTGGCCACCCTGTCCCGGAATCAAATTTGGCCTCTGAACTAAAGAGGTTCTGGCCGCAACCGACACACTGGTATATCCCCTTTTCTTTAAAATTGTAATAGAGGCCGGAAAAGGGTGGTTCTGTTCCTTTTTGCCGCGTGACCCTATATTGCTCCGGGGTGAGGAGTTGTCGCCATTCGTTATCGCTCTTTACTATTTTTTCGGGCATTGTGGTCTCCTGCTGAGTTGTATCGGAAGCATGGCTCTGCGTTGTTTGTGATTGCCATGCAGTGAGAAAAAAGGCCGTAACCACAACTATACTGAATACGGGAATAACATGTAGCAACCTATTCATCATTTTTATCTCCTGTTGCGCCAATGAAAGTATGGACCGTAACCTCCTAGTGGCCTTGTTTGTATGTTCGGCAAGCTTTCCTCTCAATACGCATACACACTAACCAAGCATTGCTTGCCACCTTCTACCAGAAGCTTAATGCAGCAAGGATATATCCTTATTAAAAAGATAGGGTGCAAAAATGAAAATTCAAGGTGTTGCTGGCGATAAGCACGGATCTATTTTTGTGGAGCTCTTCAGGTACAATAGATGTAGTTGATTCGTATGTGCTCCCCAGAGATCTCAGGGGGTCTAGAGGTATTCGAAATTTGTCTTGCCAGGGGCTACGATTTTTTCAGAAAGGCAAACCTTAAATATAATGTTCTTCGGAACGTTATCCTATTTTTTCGAGAGACCAAGAATCGATAAATGTCTGAATTGCCTCTCTCATAGGTTCAGGGAGATCGTGGAACTCGCAGCCGCATCCAACAAATCCTAAGGCTGGATTGTCCAGAATCCACTTGATTTCTGCCTTTATATTGGTAAGTGCTTCGAGTCCTTTTATTCCGTTGAGCTGTGTCAGAATTAGATAGTCTCCTTTCCTTATTTTTTTCGTCTCATCTTTACTGAGAACTAACCCCACACCAGATTCGCTCAAATTGATGACAGCGCCTGTTAGTGAACCCTTTTGGGAATCTGGGGAAATGAACGTGCCTTTGACATCATCTTCGACAGAGAAAAAGATGCGTTGGGCCTCTCTCTTCTCTTTTTTTTCGTCCCCCATAAGTCCCCCTCATTTCATGATTGCCCTCTGTAAAGGGTTCAGATGAGACAATACTGAGGTGTCTTAGTTAATTGCTGGAATTTATTGTCAAACCTTATAGTTTTTCCTCCTCTCTGTCAAGAATATTAAACAATTCCTCCGCATCATCGCACTGACACCTCTATCTCTGCCACGCGCCTCTTTAGTTATCACGAGAATTTTTAGTGCTTTTTCTTGTCACTATTCGGTCTTAATCTATATATATGTCGTACGCTCTATAATACCCCTTCCGGTCGATTATGTATCGAACCCTGACCCAATCACCGACAACTGGCCAGCGAGGCGGATGAAAGTTTGTTTTAACACCCGTATATACCGTATAGATCTTTTTGTTAGATGTGATCGTCAACGACCCTTTGCTGCCAAATACTGGGTATATGGCCGTTACCTTCCCGCTTACTATCCTCACTTCTTGTGCGTGTACGGGTTTGTTCAATACGACAAGTGAGATCACACTGCACGTAAACAGTATCAATAGCAACAAAGCCATTCTTCTCTTCATCTTTTTCTCCATAAGCGTTTTATTTGTTTTACAACGTTCCAAGCTCCCTTTTCTGTCGAATTTCCCTCGTCTTGTGTTTATGCAATAGATGCCTTTTAGGGCTTCCGCTTCGACTTCGGCTTTAATGGCTTATCTTTAATCGGCTTTTGAGCAGCTACGGGTTTTGGCAGGCTGGTTTTTTCTGACCCCAGCAGTACGGAAATCCATCGTGTGTCCTCCGAGGTATCCAGGGCGATTTTTACCGTCATGGTCAGGGGAACCGACAGCAGCATGCCGACAGGCCCTAATATCCACCCCCAGAATATTAAGGAAAGAAATACTACCAACGTTGATAACCCGAGCCTCTGGCCCATAAGGCGCGGTTCGATAGCGTTACCCATAGCCATGTTGATCACGACATAGCCGATGGCAACCACGAGGGCCCTGCCCAGTCCCAGTTGTATGATTGTCAAGAGGACGGCCGGCACTGCCGCCATTATTGAGCCGATGTTTGGGATGTAGTTTAGGATAAAGGCCAATAATCCCCACAAGAGGGGATAATCGATACCCAGAATGGTGAGAAACACGGCCACAAAAGCACCGGTAACAAGGCTGATTACTGTCTTGATACCAATATACCGAACGACCGTGTCGGCAAAATGTTTCAGGTGCCCCAGTGAGGCCTCAGGGTCCTGAAATATGGAGCGCAACTTGGTGGGGATACTCGAAGCCTCCAGGAGCATGAAGATGACCGTGAGCAGGATCAAAAAGCCGTTTTTCAATACCCCGCCCAATTCGTTGAGCAGCCTGGCGACGAGCTTCATGACGGCTGCGGAATTGAATATCTTGTTTAACTCAAGACGGTCGACATCCACGCCGGTTTGCTCCAGCCAGTTCAAAACAGCATTTGTCTGGCTTTTGAGCCTCATTTCATAAAAGGGCAGTTTGCTGGAAAAATCATTCACCGAGGATCCCACCAAACCAGCTATGAGGAATAAGACAATAAGCATTCCACACATGACGATTAACAAGGCAAGCCATGTCGGGAGTTTCCTCTTTTTCAGCCAAAAGAGGATTGGTGCGCCGCTAATTGCGATAAACGCCGCCAACAAAAAAGGGACAATAATGGTTTTGGCGGCGCTCATCCCCGCTGCAACGATGACGAAGGCGGCGATGATTATCAAAAATTGGGCGGTTTTTGGTGGTCTATTCGTGGTGTTCATCGATCATTACTCCTGAAATCAGCGTCACACATTAACGAATCAGCTTCATTAATACATAGGATGTATCAGTCGTCATTGTCAACCATAAAGATTTGTTCCTCACATGGTTTTATCCTGCTGTTCTAATCATTTATTTTTCAGTGAATAAATCAGTACTCAAATATTTTTCCCCTCTGTCAGGGAATATAACAACCATTCTTCCAGACGGGATCTTTTTAGCGGTTTTTATCGCGGCATATAAGGCTGCTCCACTACTCATTCCTACAAAAATCCCTTCATTCTTAACGATTTGTCTGGTCATCTCAAACGCCGTTTCTGTTTCAACCATGATTGTTTCATCAATCTTTGTAGGATCATAGATAGACGGTACTATCGCTTCCTCCATATTCTTTAAGCCTTGTATGTAATGTCCTTTGACAGGATGCGCCTCAACGATTTTTATGTTGGGATTGTTTTCTTTCAACGCCTGTCCTACTCCCATGATGGTTCCTGAAGTTCCTAACGATGAGACAAAATAATCAATGTTGCCATCCATTTGTTTCCAAATCTCTTCCGCGGTGGTTTTATAATGAGCGATTTTATTATATTCGTTTGAAAACTGATCAGGCATAAAATATTTGTCCGGGTTCTTCTTAACGAGCTCCCGTGCTTTCGTTATCGCACCGTCGGTTCCAAGCTCTGCATTAGTTAAGGTAACTCTGGCGCCAAAAGCTACAATCATCTTTCTTCGTTCAATGGATACTGCTTCACTCATAACAATTTCAACGTCGTAGCCTTTTATTGTCCCTATCATTGCCAAACCAATTCCGGTATTGCCGGATGTTGGTTCAATGATGGTTTTCCCTTTTACGAGCGAACCTTCAATCTCCGCTTGTTCAATCATCTTCAGTGCGATTCTATCTTTTATGCTACCGGTTGGATTATTACCTTCAAGTTTTGCGAAAATAGCAACCCCTGGATTTGGATTGAGCTGATTTATTCTGACTATCGGGGTATTACCAATAGCCTGCAAAATATTATCGAATATCATAAAAAGCTCCTCACTAACTTACGTGTTAAAATGGATATTCACTTAATGGCCGAGCTCAGCGCCGCGACTTATTGCGTCCTCTGTGATAACTGGCAAGACCTTTTTATCGCGTGTTTGTCAAGGGTAAAGCTTCAACCCCCAAGATTTTCCCGAGTCTCGATGATTTTTACTTGCCTGCTTTTTTCTCTTGTTTCGCAAGCCGTTTCTCTTTTCGCGTTTTTTGTGGCTTCTTTTTTACATTCTTTTTAGCATCATGACTTTTAGCCATTGTTTTTCTCCTTTTATTTTACTGGTTATATTCCAGATTTAAGGTCTAGCTCAGTGGCGCGGTTTACCGTGTCCGCTGTAATAATCAGAAAGGCCTTTTTATCCTGCGTATGTAAAGATCACATATCCAACCTCCACCTGCTTCGTCAACAGTATACATGACCCCCTCTGCTCTTTTGACAGGCCGATTTTGTGATACCGGGTTACTGTGCTGCGCTGCCAGGGCAGATCAATCTCATCTTGCAGTTGGTACACGCCATTTTTCTGCTAATTGCCCCGCTGTAAACAGACACGGCCAGCAGCAGCACCAGCACGACGACTTTTAGTACCGTGACTTCTTGCACCAATGCTACGATGCAAAAGACAAGGGGAATCAGGGTCAGCAGGCCATAGGTGATGGGGGCTGCCTTGATACCAACACAGGTGCTGAATTGGTCAATGCTGCCCTGGCTGAAGAACAGCGCGGATAACTTACCCCAGCCGAGGGCGCATTGTTTTCCATAGTAGTAGCAATTGGTGCAGACCAGCTTCCGGAGCACGACAAATATCATGATGATTGTCGCCCCAAGATAGATCCACGCCACCATCGGATAGACAAACCAGCACGCAATAGTTCCCAAAACAATCCATACAAGCATCAGAACATTGGCAAATATGATACGGGGGAGGGAGAAGCTCTCGAGTCCCTGCTTATAGATCTGTAAGCCTTTTTTCATTGTGCCCTCCTGATGATTTTTTGCCACGCCATCTCACACGTAAGTTCAGCGGCCGGGTTATTGCGTCTGCTGCAATAATAGCTTAGGCTGTGTTATAAATAAAGCTCATAATGAAGATAGTACTCCACCATATTCTAATAAAAAGTCCGTTTTTAAAAGAGTCATTTTTAAACAACGCCCACCTGATTATCTCTATTCTCCAAACAGGGGATTTGATTCAGAGATGATATGTTGCCCCTGCTCTCAGTACGTCGGTCTCACACGTGAGTTCATTCTTAAATCGATCTATTGCATAATCGCAGGTATCATGTGCGGAAAGAAAGACACGCTGGGGGCCGGCAGCGTTTAAACTTGCGATGGTGCGGCTTACGTCCGCGTCGGTTAGTCGCCTCCAAGGAGGCTTGCCCGTGCCAACGATCATTTGGAGCTTGAGGCCTCGCTTGCGAAGGGGGCTATCTGTTATGGGGAAATGAAGCCCACCGCCCACGGCGTATATCGGTTCGTCAGACAGGCGCCTGGCCATCTCCATGATGGTTTCAATGGTTGGGTGACCACAGCCGGTGATGACAACGAGCCCCTTGCCCTTGATACGGGCGACAATGGCCTGCTCCTCAGTCCAGCCGAAAAAGAAAAGGCTTCTTGCCAAGGGCCCGGTTGAGGCGACTCCTGCTGCCAGCATTCGGGGGCCTTCGAGTACTTCTGTTTGAAATCCTTCTGCGCCGGCCTCGGCGGGCACAAAGCACGGACGTCCTTCAGGTTCGCCGATCTCTCGGGGTACAGTCACCTGTTTTTTCCGGACGGCCTGAAGGCCGCCCATGTGGTCGGGGTGAAGGTGGGAAATCGCCAACGCGTCTGCGTCCTTCAACGTGAAGCCGACCTTACGGGCATTATAGGCCAAGGCCGGCATCTCCGGGCCGTATCCTATATCGAAGAGCAGAGAGCCCCGATCGGTCTTGACGAAATAGGACACCCCCGGCGCGCCCAGAAAGCCGCGCTCTGTCTTCTGTTCTACGAGAACCGTCAGCTCAAAATGATCAAGTTGGGGTAATGCTAATGGCTTTGCCTTCCCTATTCGTTCTTTGTTCACCTCATGTGACCGGTGTATGTTCTTCTTGAATCGGCGGTTTTTACGTATCAGCATGGGGAATAGGACAGGTGAAGTCAAAGCTATAACCGGCCACCATGCAGGTGAGATACGATAGGTCATGTTTTATCCTCCTCTCAATCGACCACGCGCAACGGCGTGAGTCAGCGAGTCCTATGGCATAATCAGTAGGACCTTGTTACCCTGCGCTTGCAAAGATCAGCTTTCCAACCTTTATCTTTTGACAGGCTATCGCGTCCACCGTACGGATTGATACTACTATGTTACCCCCCGCATTATCAAGATCGAACACAGATCTCCCCTGCCTTCTCCGGAAGGCTTTTTATCCCTGCTGCGGTGATAAAA
>CAYWLI010000047.1:0-4800 GCA_964459135.1 uncultured Thermodesulfobacteriota bacterium
CCTATGCCACGTAGGTTTCTCAATTTTACAATCCAACATGAAGAAATCTTCATCTTTCCTTCATCTTACGTTAATCTTGTAACTTTTATAATAAAATCATCAGTTAAGTTTCGCATCAGAAAGTATTGCCAAAATGGAACATTGTTTGTACCCAAAGCCTTGCCGGCGATTTTGGCAGTTTTTAAGGAGCAGGGGACCATATATGTAACATATAAAATTTCCTATCTTGGGACATAAGGGGGAGTAAAAATGCTTGGCTATTACTTAAGGGTTTATTTGTTCCGATCTACTGTAGTTTTAGCGGCTGTTTTGCTTACCACTAGTCTCTTCTTAGGCCGCGCTAGTGCCGAAGATCTTCTCGTCGAGTCTGCAGTAACCTTAGATTTAGCTAAAGATGCCGTACTTACGGCGCCCATTTCAGCGCCACGCTTGAATTTCTTCCATGCCTCTCTTGAGGTCCCACCTCTCGAGAGCCCCAAGACGCTCCCGCCAGGAGTTTTTTACATCCAGATTAGTTCAAACCATGCCCACTCGAAGAAGAGTGAAAGGATCAATGGCATCAAAAGTGAATTTGATGGTCTGTATCATGAATGGACTCGTGCTGATCTTTCGATGGGTGTCTTTTCTTGGTTAGATGTGGCTATTAGCCTCGCCCTCACGGGTTGGGATGAGGATTTGGACAAATTTCCGATCTTTGATGAGACGGGGCGACCAATAGTGAGCTATGAGTATCTGGATATCTATGGGCTGGAAGCAACCAAGAGGCATGATAACTTATCAGAAGCTGTCATTCGAGCGAAGGCTCACTTTTTAGAAAAAGGGGATTTTGATCTCGCCCTTGCATCCTCTCTAAAAATTCCCTTTGGGAGGCCGAGGGATTTGACAAACGCAGGGACATATGATGTGAATGTCTTCCTCTTAGGGAGTTATACCCTTAATTCGGTAACGCTCCACGCCAATTGTGGTGCAGGGTTTCCTCTTGGGAAACAGGATCTATTTGAGGACATGGCGGATGTTGACTTAAACCCCTTCTTCCATGCAGGTATTGGGGTTAACTGGAAAATTCTTAAAAGCCTCGCTGTAGGTGTGCAGCTTGAGGGCAACACTACTGCCTTTCAAGATGTGGAATTCCTCGACTACCCAACGCTCACACTCTTTGCTGGAGTGAGAAAGTTCTTTGGTTCATTTTTTATTGAAGGCGGAGCTGGGACAGGGTTATATCGCGAGGGGTCCTACGACTACAATATACATGTGGGTGTGGGGTACCTCTTCAAGGCGTGGTAAAGATGCTCAGGAGGTTTTATCGGACAGCATGCTGATTCAATATCGAGGTTAGGGTAGAGAAGATTACTCAACTTGTATTGACCACCGTTACCCAACTCGATAGCGGTAATTTTGGCAATTATTAAGGCGGAAAACGTATCTTCGGTTACCATCCTTGCCATAACAATTGCATGAACAAAATAATGCTTTTTTAATCCGATTTTCAAGCCCCCATTACGCTATTTTACGTCGAAAAGATCCCAATTGACAAGTTTTCTCTCAGCAGCTTTAGCTATTTGGTATCGGTTGAAAACCAACGCCATCCTCCTTTTTCAACGCTCCGATAATTAGCCTCAGCCGATCTCCACGGCGATCATCAAGAAGGTCCTGAAATTACCCCTTTTCAAAGGGGTGAGTTTGTGATAATTAACAGTTCAAGACGGCCTGATTAAATGCAAAGGTGCTGTTCATATGGGAAAGGTTATCAGCATCGCCAATCAGAAAGGAGGGGTGGGGAAGACGACCACCGCGGTGAATCTCGCCGCTTCATTGGCCATAGCCAAGATAAACACCCTCCTGATAGATGCCGATCCCCAGGGGAATTCCTCCAGCGGCGTAGGATATAATCAGGAAACAATCCAGGAGAACCTCTATCACGCCATGATAGGCGGGGCAAGCATCAAGGAGGTCATCCAAGATACCGAGATCCCCCATCTGAAGATCGTCACGGCCAACACAGACCTTATCGGGGCGGAGATCGAATTGATCAACGAGATTGCGAGGGAGAAGAAATTGAAAGGGATCTTGCAAGACGTGATACCCGAGTATGACTTTATTTTTATTGACTGTCCCCCCTCCCTGGGTCTTCTCACGGTCAATTCTTTGACCGCTGCTCACTCCGTGCTCATCCCCCTGCAATGTGAATACTATGCCATGGAAGGGTTAACGCAATTATTAAAGACCATCAGGATCGTCAAGGAGAATCTCAATCCGGACCTGCAGATTGAGGGGATATTATTGACCATGTACGATCTGAGGAACAATCTCTCCCAGCAGGTTGCTGATGAGGTACGGTCCCACTTCAAGGGGAGAGTCTTCTCTACCATCATTCCGAGGAACGTCAAGCTGAGCGAGGCGCCCAGTTTCGGGCAACCGTGTATCCTCTATGATGCCGAGTCACGAGGGGCGCAGAGCTACGTTGACTTGGCCCAAGAGATCCTCAAGAATGGGAAGAGGAATTATGGCTAAGCGAGTTGCCTTAGGCAAGGGATTGGGGGCCCTCTTCCCTGAGTTGGAAAAGGGGGAGAAGGGAGACCTCCAGCTCTGCGATATTCACGCGATTCATCCCAGCCCTTGGCAGCCGAGGAAGCTGCTCCCTGATGACGGCATTGAGGAACTGGCTCAGTCCATACGTGAGCAGGGTATCCTGCAACCACTGGTGGTGCGCCCAAGGGGGGACGGATATGAACTCATTGTGGGGGAGCGGCGGTGGCGGGCGGCCCAACGGGCAGGGCTCAAAAAGGTCCCCATCCTCATTAAAGAGGCTACCGACCAAGAGGTCCTCGAGTTGGCCCTCATAGAAAACCTCCAGCGTGAAGACCTCAACCCTCTTGAGGAGGCGGAAGCGTTTCAGCGGTTGATCACGGAATTTGCGTATACGCAAGAGGTCTTGGCCCAACGGATCGGCAAAGACAGGTCTTCCGTGGCAAATATCCTGCGTTTGTTGAAGCTTCCCGAAGAGGTGAAAAACGCCTTGGCAAGGAACGAGATCAGCATGGGACACGCCCGAGCCCTCCTGGCATTTAAAAACGAGCGGGAGCAAATCGCTTTCTGCCGAAAGATCGTACAAAAGGGCCTTTCGGTTCGTGAGACAGAGGACGGTATACGGCATTTCCTCGAAGGTGGGACGAGTAAACCCCCACGAGCAGTGGTCGTACCGGAGGTAGAGTCCCTTCGGGAGGAGTTGCGGCATATCTTAAAGACCCAGGTGAGGATAAAGATGCGAGGGGAAAAAGGGAGCATCGAGATCGAGTTTTATTCCCTAGACGACCTAGAGAGGGTCTTAGATCTCATACGGGGAGGGAGGGTGTGATAAAGGGTGGCATATCGGAGCCAGGCGACTGTTGTGCGGCAAATCAGCACGTAACACGATGACATACTATTATTGCAAGAGGAGGAATTTCTATGCGGGACAAGAAGTGGAAAGAGGGTAAGGAAATGGATGCCATGGAGCGAGGAGAGATGAATGCCTTTATGGGCGGGGAGACCTTCTTCGAGGGTAAACTGAGCTACACGGGGGCAGTCAGGTTGGATGGCCGTTTCAAAGGCGAGATCCAAAGCGATGATACGTTAATCGTCGGGGAGACAGCGAGGGTCGAAGGGGAGATCCACGTCGGGACCGCCATTATCCAAGGGGAGATAGTGGGCAATGTCTATGCCAAGGAGCGGGTTGAACTCCACCATCCCGGAAGGATGATCGGTGACATAACTACCCCCGCTGTCGTGATAGACGACGGAGCGGTCTTCGAGGGGAAATGCAAGATGAAAGAGAAGAAGGAGGATAAGAAGGGACAAAAAAAGGAAAAGGATGACAAAGGAATAGGTATTTTCGCACAGAAGCAAGAGACAGAACCTCAAACAGAGGATAAAATGAAAGAGACAAGTGATCAATCGGTGAAGGCTTCTTAGTACTACACCGAAGGATCCACAAGCAAAACGGAACATACATATTCAGATATCTTGAATATTTTTGCTATCTTTCAGCGATAATAATTGAGCTTTGACCGTCGTATAACAAAGAGAGGGCTTTTGTGGCCTTAATCATAACATCCCGGAGGGAAGGAGTGCTCGTTCGCTCCAAAGATCCCTCACATGCAGGTAATGCTTATCAAAAAAAGATCCGTCTCTCTTTACTCCCATTCCTTACTCCAGATACGTATCTACTTATTCTGTAATCATACGCTGCTGAGCAGAGAAGGCCATGCATGCCGATACTTTGTAATGACAGTCTTCATTGTAGACCCAAATATGATAGTGGTCCTTTAAGAAGGGAAATATACCTGCTTCATGCGGGGCATATGTTTTGATCTGCTTGCGAGGGAGGGTTTTGATGGCCTTTGTCGTCACGTTTTTTATTCTTTTTATTTTTTGGGTCTTTATGTCCGGTCAGCTCGACTGGTGGCATCTCTCGTGGGGTGTCCTCTCCTGTACCTTGGTAGCAGCTATCTCTCATGATTTTCTCTTTAAGCACATTAAGTCAAAAGGTATGATGAAGGAAGGTGTGCTTTTTATCGCATATGTCCCGTGGCTCTTGTATCAAATTGTACGGGCCAACATTTATATTGCCTATCTTGCCCTGCACCCCAAGATGCCGCACTTGATCGACCCTCACATCATTAAGTTTAAGACTACCTTAAAAAAGGACCTCGCACGCGTCACCTTTGCCAATTCCATAACCCTAACACCCGGGACCATTACGGTGTTGATCAAAGACGATCACTTTTTTGTGCATGCCATCGACACGAAGGTGGCTGAGTC
>CAYWLI010000047.1:4900-16491 GCA_964459135.1 uncultured Thermodesulfobacteriota bacterium
ATGGAAGGTTTTTCCTTAGCTGTCGCCCTTGTCCTCTGCGTCATCATCCTCCTTTCTCTCTATCGGGGGGTGTTCGGGCCAACGGTCTTTGACCGGATCATCGGCGCTGGTTTCATCGGCACCAAGACGATCATTCTCCTCCTGTTTATGGGATTGATCTTCGGTCGAATTGAGATGTTCATAGACCTGGCGCTGGCTTACTCCATTCTGAACTTCATCGGCACCCTGATCGTTTCTAAATACTTTATTCGGAAAGGGGCGAGGTAAGTGATTATTGGTGCAAAGATATGTATGCTCATAGGTCTTTTCGTTTTTATGATCGCTACCATCGGTTTTTTGCGTTTTCCTGACTTTTATACCCGGATGCACGCCACGGCAAAGGGTGACACCCTTGGGACGCTGCTCTTTGTTGTCGGCCTTGCCTTATACACGCTGCACTATGGTTTCCACTGGTTCAGTATCGTTCAATGTGTCAAATTGATATCGATTGCCGTTTTTTGGTTTTTGGCAAGTCCTACAGCCACCCATGCCTTGCTGAAATCCGCCTTTGAATCGGATCTGGTGCCGTGGACCAAAGACGGGAAAGTCGTGTTGGCCTGGCCACCGAAGAAAAGGAAATAGATGATCTGGCCGTTAGACCTGATACTGTTGGGGTTCGCCCTGATAACCGCCGTAACGGCTCTTACGGTAAAGGATCTTTTGAGTGCTGCCGTACTCATCGGCGCTTTCAGCTTTTTTATGTGTTTGATTTGGACAGAGATGGGAGCGGTCGATGTCGCCTTTACCGAAGCCGCGGTTGGAGCAGGTGTTAACACCGCCTTCTTTGTTGCCGCCGTTTACAAAACGACACGGAGGACGAAAGATTGATGAAGAAACTCTTGGGCATCGCTCTTGCGCTTGCCGCCCTCATTGTACTGCTGCACGGGATTGAGGATCTGCCTCCATGGGCTGATCCACATCAACCTGCCAGTGTCCATGTGTCACCGCGGTACATTGAGAGGTCTGTTGAAGAGACAGCGGTTCCCAACATCGTTACCGCCGTGCTCGCCGATTATCGAGGGTATGATACCCTCTTTGAGACCGCTGTTATCTTTACCGCTGGCGTTGCGGTCCTCATGATCTTGCGGAGGTTTATGCCATGATCAGAGAGCAAGAGGATATTATAATCCAAACCGTCTGTAGGATCTTTATTCCGTTTATGCAAGTCTACAGTCTCTATGTCCTCGCCCATGGCCATGGCAGCCCGGGAGGGGGCTTTCAAGGTGGTTGTATCTTCGCAGCGAGTTTCGTCCTGATGTCTATCATCTACGACCTCAATGAGGTCAAGCGGCGTTTTGCCGAGAGATTCAGTGTCTTTCTCGCCAGTCTCGGGGTATTCATCTTTGCGGGGATGGGGTGGCTCTGTCTGTTCTTGGGGGGGAATTTTTTGGACTATGGGGTACTGAGCACGATTCTTCCCGTTGATCCCGTGATGGCGAGATACTATGGGATCGCTGCGATAGAGACAGGGGTTCAAATTACCGTGATGGCCATCATGGTTTCGATCTTCCTCAATTTGTTGACTGGTGGGCTGCATGAAAAGGACGTGGAGCAAGCATATGTTAGAGTCAATAATCAGTAATTATAACTACTGGGTTTTCATTATTCTGCTCGTGGTTGGTTTATACAGCATGATGACAAAAAACAATCTCATGAAGAAATTAATCGGCATGAATATCTTTCAATGGGCGATCATCCTCTTTTTTATCTCCGTAGGGGCCAAACGGGGTGCTACGGTACCGGTTATCGCTGGAGCCCATGGCCATGATACTCATACGCTTGTGGCCCGCGCAGCGGAATATGTGAATCCCTTGCCCCATGCCCTTATGCTGACTGCCATCGTCGTCGGTATCGCGACAACGGGCATCGCCCTCGCCCTCTTAGTTGCCATCTATAAAAGATATAACACCATAGAAGAAGACGAAGTCATTGAAGCGTTGAAAAAGTGATTGCTGAACAATTCCCAATCCTCATTGTCGTCACCCCCCTGACCTTCGCATTTCTGGTGAACATTGCGGGTTTGTGGAACAGGAGGCTTTGTTTCCCCCTCGCGTTGATCGCCCTCTCTGCATGTCTCTTTTTTGCCGTCGGCATTCTTGATGCGGTCATAACGCAGGGCACGCCCATCCACTATTACCTGGGCGGTTGGAAACCTCCGTGGGGCATTGCTTATTTTATAGACCACCTCAGCGCCTATATGGCCATTATCGTAGCGGCCGTTGCCTTGCTCGTGGCCATCTACTCCAAAAGGAGCATTGAGCGAGAAATCCATGAGCATAAGATCCCGCAACTCTATACCCTCTTTCTGCTCAATGTGACCGGTCTCTTGGGCATCACGGTTACCGGCGACCTGTTCAACCTCTATGTGCTCTTGGAAGTCGCCTCCTTTTCCGCCTATGCACTTATCGCCATCGGAGAAGAAGGAGCGCTCATTGCCAGTTTTCGATATGTGGTGATGGGGACTATCGGTGCGTGCCTCTATCTCTTGGGGGTCGGTATCGTCTATAGCATGACGGGTTCTCTCAACATGGTTGATGTAAGCGGAATATTACCCCATCTGTACCACTCCAAGACGATCGCTTTGGCCTTTACCTTCTTCTTAATCGGCATTGCGATAAAGATGGCCCTGTATCCTCTCCATGCGTGGCTCCCCGATGCGTATACCCGCGCCCCGTCAGCCATAAGTGCTTTGATGGCCCCGACGATGACAAAGGTAGGATGCTACGTCCTCATACGGATCATGTTTTTTGTTTTTGAACCACGTTTCTCCATAGAATACATACCGGTGACTGCCATCCTTGGCTGGATGGCTGTTATCGCTCTGATCGTCGGTTCCATCTATGCCATTGCGCAGGACGATTTAAAGAGGATGCTCGCCTACTCTACGGTGGCCCAGATAGGGTATATCGTTTTGGGCATAGCACTGGCTAACAAGACCGGCCTCATCGGCTCCCTCCTCCACATCCTTGCCGAGGCATTTACCAAAGGGTGTCTCTTTCTCGTAGCTGGGGCGATCATGTACAAGCTCGGTATGCGCACTATCGGGGGATTTAAAAATTTATTTTGGAAAATGCCTTTTACCATGATAGCCTTTGTCATCGCTGCCCTTTCCATGATAGGGATCCCGCCTACCTGCGGTTTTTTTAGCAAGTTGTACTTGCTCCTCGGTGCGGTTGAGGACAAGGCGTGGATCTTTGTAGCAGCCTTATTAATCAGTGTTGTTCTCAACATCGTTTATTTCTTCAATGTCATCAGGCGCGCATTTTTTGAACCATCTGCATCAGCGGATGCCCGTGATGGTGGAGTTCGGAAGGGGATCGCTATCGAAGAGGCCCCTTTGAGCATGCTCATTCCTATTTGGGTCATGGCTATCGGAATAGTATTGTTGGGTATATTCAGCGGGAAGATTATCACTACGGTCCTGCAATATGCCGTCCCCATAGGTCTCTAAAGGAGGGATAAGGCAACAATGTGGTCTGCATGGTTATGCTTCGTTTTACCTATTATCGGCGTACTCGTAACGCCGCTTTTGGCCAGAATAAACTCTACAGTACGTGATTACGGGGCGGTTTTCTTCTCCTTCCTCACGGCCTTGGCTGCTCTGAGGCTCATACCATATGTATTTGATCCATCGACCTTGCCGGCAGAGAGTGCTGTGGTCTGGCTGCGCTATCCTATGGAGGTGACATTCGGCGTCTTGATAGACCCGCTGAGTATCATCCTGGCAAATGTGGTTGCGGTGATCAGTTTCTTCATCATGGTGTATTCCGTGGGGTATATGAAAGGGGATCAATCCGCAACCAGATATTGGATGTTGATGAACCTTTTCATCGGAAGCATGCTTCTCCTCGTCTTGGCAAATAATCTTTTGTTTCTCTTTGTCGGATGGAAGATGGTGGGTCTCTGTAGTTACGGCTTAATAGGCTATTACTATCACGACGAAGAGAAACACTGGATAGGGGGGCCTCGTCCGACCGCCTATTGCACGCCATCTCACGCAGGGCTCAAGGCATTAATCACCACCTCGGCCGGAGATGTCCTCCTTTTGGGGGGGATCTTAATCGTCTTCTCCTTCTCGGGGACGTTGAACCTCTTGGAACTCTATAGGACCTCATCAGAATGGATACCGGAGATAGCTCGGTTCCCGGGGATCATCATACTGATCAGCATTCTCCTGTTGGCAGGCCCTGCCGGCAAGTCCGCCCAATTTCCCTTCCATGAATGGCTCCCCGAGGCCATGGCAGGTCCTACCCCTGTCTCAGCGCTCATTCATGCGGCAACGATGGTCAAAAGCGGCGTCTATTTAGTAGCTCGTTTGATACCGATATTTTATTATGCCTATTGGGTCGTTGGATGTAGTGAGGCATCCCTCTTTTTTCTCTTAACGGCCCTGATCGGCGGGGTGACGGCCTTGTTGGCCGCCACCCAGGCCCTGGTCTCACTCGAATTAAAGAAGGCCCTGGCATACTCCACGGTCAGCCAGATAGGGTATATGTGGATTGGTCTCGGGGCGGCCGGCTTGACCCCAACGCTCTTGGTGGGGGGCTTTACCGCGGGGATATTTCATCTGGTGAGCCATGCCTTCTTTAAGGTCTGCCTCTTTCTGTGCGCCGGCTCCGTCCTCCATGCTGCCCACACCATTTATATGCATGAAATGGGAGGCTTAAAGAAGTCCATGCCGCTCACATGGATCTTCATGTCAATCGCAGCCCTCTCCTTAATGGGTATTCCTCCCCTCCCGGGTTTTTGGAGCAAGGACGCTGTTTTACTCGCTGCTTTAACGACACAGAACTATTTCATCGTCATACCTGCCTTCGTGACCGTCATCCTTACCGCATTCTATGCAGTGCGCTTTATCGGCATGACCTTTTACGGAGCAAAGAGTAGCAAGAGAGGATATGCAAAACCGAAAGGGGCTCACAGCGGTGACGGTTACCCTTCCATGTGGCTCACGTGCGGCATCCTCGCCTGCGCCATTGTCTTGATCGGCATATTCGGCCCCAAGCTCGAACACCTGTTGCGGGAAGGATTCGAATTCATGCTGGTGGAGAAACAACACCTACCGATCAGCAACGGAGTACATCATGCATCGTATCATCTTACTGTCCCCCTGATATCCATCGCCTTCGTGCTGATCGGTGCCATACCTGCCTATTATTGGTATATCAGGCGCAGAGGTGATCTAAAATCCCTCGTAGCACAGTGGGCACCACTGAGGGTGTTGCATCGCTTCTTCTGGAATAGGTGGTATATCGATAAGCTCTATTACAGGGTTTTCGTCAATGGGACGATCCGTGTCTCCGATGACGTCCCCGTATATATTGAAGACCCCTTAGATGCCACCTATCACCGAGCGATCCCCACCCTTCCCAAGATCATCTACGACCGGCTGAAGGTATTGCGGACTGAGAGCAAGCACCTTTTTTATAATGTAGCCTATATCCTCATCTTGCTCATCCTCTTCTTCATCCTGATACTAGGAAGGATACAGTAATGCCGCATGTGCTCCTGCAAATCATCATAGTCCCGATTATCGCCTCCTTCTTAATCCTCTTCAGCAGACCGATTATGGGGAGGAAGGCCGGCTGGATAGCGGTAGCGAGCCTTGTGTATACGAGTGTCCTTCTGTGCCTGGTGGGTCTCAACATATATCAAGGGATACCAATCTATGAGGAATATCCGCTCATCGGAAACTTCATGAAGTTCGACCTCATGGCCGATGGGCTCAGTCTCCCCATTGCGCTCATCATCAATCTGATATGTGTTGTCCTCGCATTGTACTCGATGCACTATGTGGAGCATCGAGTGGATATCCTGTACGGGACCGCCGATGATAATACAAAACGGAAATATTATATAAGGTTCTTTTCCTTATATCTCCTCTTCCCCACCGGTTTTGCCGGTGTCTGTTTGACCACCAATCTGTTGGCCATGTATTTTTTTCTTGAGCTGCTGCCGATCCCCCTCTACTTTATCATGGCGTATTTCGGCTATAGAGACCGTGTACGGGTCGCCCTCATGTGCCTCATGTGGGGTGTGATCGGGGCAAGCTTCTTCCTCGTCGGTGCTGTGTTGACCTATGTCCAAACAGGGAGCTTCCAGATTGCGGACATACACCTTCTCGCGGGAAACCCGATGGTCTTCTGGATAATCCTCTTATTCCTCATCGGTCTCGCTACGAAGTTGGCGATCTTCCCCCTCCACGTGTGGATGCCGTGGGTCCATGCCGAGCATCCCACCTGCATTGCGGGGTTGCTCGCAGTATATGCAAATATAGGGGCATACGTCCTCATGCGGATTATCATCGTACCCCTGCCTGGAGATTTTAAGGTATTCACGCTCCCCCTCATGATCATGGCCCTTATAACCATGGTATATGGTTCCCTCCTGACTATGGCTCAAACCGACGTCAAGCGCCTTGCGGCGTGTTCAACCATCAGTCAGATATCATATTCTATCTTGGGGTTAGCTGCCGCAACCACGATCAGCATGGAAGGGGGGATGTTTTTCTTCCTGAGTCACATCATGGGGAAGACTATTTTCTTTTCAACCGCAGGTATTTTGGTCTATGTAACGGGGATCAGGGACATGCGGCAGATGGGTGGACTGGCATCTCGGATGCCCATAACCGCCCTGCTGTGGCTCATCGGTGCGATGATGCTTTCAGGTTTTCCGCCCTTCAGCAGCTTTGCAGCTGAGTGGATTATGTTCACCGGCATCTTCAGTTTTGGCGTGGTGACTATTCCCCTTGGATTGATCGTTGCGATCCTTGGTGTCTCTGCCATTATATTGACTATTAGCTACACGTTCTGGTCCATGAAACGGATATTCTTCGGTCCCTTGCAACCGCATCTGGCCAAGAAGAACATTAAGGATCCGCCATTAACCATGAGTGTACCCCTCCTTTTTTTAGCCATCGTTTCGCTCATGCTCTGCATATATCCGAGCATTGTTTTGGATCTTTTTCACCAGATCATAGGGAAGCTCTAGCGATCCAATATGGGCTTCAGGTGAGCACTGTTTGTTGCAGTTGACATCCCCAAGAATAATAGTTATAACAAATACATATAAAGAATAAGGAGTTGAATATGCGTGAAGACATAGAAGCAGCATTGGAAAAGATCAGACCGGCCCTGCAGGCAGACGGCGGAGATGTAGAGTTGGTGGATGTAACCGATGGCGTGGTGAAGGTGAGGTTGACAGGGGCGTGTGGCACATGTCCCATGGCCACCATGACCCTCAAATCGGGTGTTGAGCGCATCTTGAAGGAAGAGGTCCCCGAGGTAAAGGAAGTACAGGCCGTGTAACTAAACCCTCTACAATGTTCCCCGCATACGATGGAGAGAATATCCCTCCATGCCCCAGCCAAGATAAATCTCAGATTGGACGTTCTGGGCAAGCGCCCTGATGGCTATCACGAGATCAGGACGTGGATGTATCCGATAAGCCTTGCAGATGAACTTCACATAGAAAAGGTTAGCTCCGCTCAGATAACCATCTCTTGCACCCACCCCGATCTTCCCCTGGGGGAAGAGAATCTGGTCCATCGTGCCGCTGCCCTCTTTCTGAAAGAGCAAGCCCTTTCAGGGGGGGCACAGATAGAGATCATCAAGCATATCCCCTTGGCTGCAGGGTTGGGGGGCGGGAGCAGCGATGCCGCAGCTGTTCTGAAGGGCATGAACATCCTGTGGAATAGCAACGTTCCCCTGGATGAGTTGATGGAGATGGGGGCGCAGATAGGGGCGGATGTACCCTTTTTCATTTTTGGCAAGGGTGCAGTCATGGGAGGGAGAGGAGAACGGGTGATGCAACCCCTTCCCCCTTTGAAGCTTTGGATGCTCTTGATCAACCCAGGACTCCCCCTCTCCACAAAGCAGGTGTACGAACAGGGGAAATGGGGGTTGACAAAGGACAGAGGGGGTAATAGAATTTCATTGCCTCCGCAAGACCTTGAAAAGATGGGCACATTTCTCCACAATGACCTGGAAGGGCCGGCGTTGGAGTTGATCCCTACCATCGGACACATAAAAAAATGTATGCTCGAGGCAGAGGCGAGCGAGGTCTTAATGACGGGGAGTGGGCCTACGGTCTTTGGGCTCTTTGCCAAAGAATCCGAGGCACAGCGGGCAGCACGGGACCTGAAGATGGAAGAGGGATGGGTTACCTTTGTCGCCCATATAATTTCTGAAGTATAGGCCGATAGCGCGGCCGATGTATAGGATGATCTAGAGGACGGATGGGGTGTCGTCAAGTGGCAAGACACGGGGTTTTGGATCCCGCATTCGGAGGTTCGAATCCTCCCACCCCAGCCAATTTTCTTATCATGGGAAAGGTGCTTTTTCAGGATGTTATTGCACGATAGCCCCATAAAGATATTTTCAGGAAATTCCAATCCTGGTCTGGCGGAGAAGATCTGCAGCTATGTAGGGGTCCCCCTCAGCAGCGCCCAGGTGAAAACCTTCAGCGACGGTGAAATCGCGGTGGAGATAGGTGAGAGCGTTCGGGGACTTGACACCTTCGTCGTGCAATCCACCGGTCCTCCGGTAAACAACAATCTGATGGAACTCCTCATTATGATCGACGCCCTCAGAAGGGCCTCGGCAGAGCGGATCAATGCCATCATACCCTATTATGGGTATGCCAGACAGGACCGCAAAGTAGCCCCCCGACAGCCTATATCAGCCAAGCTGGTGGCCAATCTGATCACGGTGGCTGGTGCCTCCCGTGTACTCACCATGGACCTCCATGCGGGACAAATTCAGGGATTCTTTGATATTCCCGTGGACAACCTCTATGCCTCTCCCATCGTCCTCGATTATCTGCACAAAAAATTCAAGAATGATCTCGTGCTCATATCTCCTGATGCGGGGGGGGTGGAACGGACCAGGGCCTTTGCCAAGAGGCTGGATGCCTCTCTGGCTATTATTGACAAGCGGCGGGAGGCGGCCAATGTCGCCCAGGTCATGCACATCATCGGTGAGGTGAAGGGGAAGATCTCGATAATCCTCGACGACATGGTAGATACGGCGGGGACACTCACCGAGGCAGCGAAGGTGCTTAAGGAGCATGGGTCCACGGCCATCTACGCCTGCTGCACCCATCCTGTGCTCTCGGGCAATGCCATCCAAAAGATTAACGATTCTGCCATTGAGGAGCTTATCGTGACCGATACCATACCCCTCAACCACGAGGGAAGCACGTGTCAGAAGATTAAGGTCCTCTCTGCGGCCGAGCTCTTCGGTGAGGCAATACAGAGAATCCATAACAGTGAGTCGGTCAGTTCGTTGTTCATATAAAAGAAATTGAGAAGGAGCAATAGATGAAAGATAAATCTTTAGCAGCCCGGTTGAGAACGGGAAAGGGCAAAGAAGCGGCGCGGAGGCTGCGCAATCAAGGGTTGATACCGGCCGTAGTCTACGGACAACGTGAGGAGGCTATTCCCGTAACCCTCAATCCGCAACAACTGACTAAGGCCCTGCGCGGGGGGGCGGGAGAGCGGTCCCTGATCAATCTTACCATTGAAGGATTGCAGGATGGTCCTGTCACCAAGACCGTCATCCTCAAGGAGAAACAGATAGACCCCCTCAAGAGGACATTGCTGCACGTTGATCTGTACACAGTTGCCATGGACGAGAAAATCCACGTCGCTATCCCGGTCCATCTGGTGGGTAAATCCATAGGGGTAGAGCTGGGTGGCGTGTTGGAGCAGGTCCTCAGGGAGATCGAGGTGGAGTGTCTTCCCGGAGATATTCCTCCCAGTATCGATGTGGATGTCTCCGCACTTGATATCGGAGACTCCATCCATGTAGCGGATATTACCTTGGAAAAGGCCAAGATACAGATCGAGCCTGAGCAAACCATCGTAACCATCGTACCACCGACTGTCTACGAAGAGCCTGTGGTCGAAGAGGAGATAGTTGAAGAAGAGGTTGAGGGGGAGGAAGAGGAGAAGAAAGAAGAGAAAAAAGAAGCTGCGGAAGAAGAATCAGAGTCAGGTTAACAGAGGGGTTATTTTCTTTTCATATAACGTTGCTAATCAGACGCGTGGCTTTTTGCGTCGGCTGAATTAGCCTTGTTAGCACTATTCACTTGAATTCCGTTTAAAAACAGCTTCTTTAGCATAAGCAGTGTTTCAAATTAATACGAGGACAATCGATTTCTCTTGCTAGGCTATTTTATATTTCTTAATTACATCAGGATCCAACTCAAGCCCCAACCCCGGTTTTTCCGATATCTCGAAGTGACCGTCTATTACCTGTGGTGGTTCCTTATAGATCATGTCCCACCATGGCATATATTCAACTATCAGTCCGTTGGGAACAGCCGCAACCATATGAACGGAGATATCGTGGAGACAGTGGCTGACGATGGGCAGGTTAAAAGCCTCAAGCAGGGCGGCAATTTTCATCCACTCTGTTACCCCCCCGGCACGCAACACGTCAACGATAACGATATCTAAAGCATTATCTTCAACGATACGGCGGAATCCATATTTGGTTGAAAATGTCTCTCCGGCAGCGACCGGAACATCCACAGCAGCGGTTATCTTAGCCAGTGCGGCTGTATCCTCCAGGCAAATATCTCCCTGATGAAGCCCCACAGGGTCTTCCAGCCAATATGGATTATAAGGTTCGAGGGCGCGTGCCATCCTGATTGCTTCCGGAACCGTCCATGACCAGTGCCCTTCGACCATGATATCGATGTCATCTCCCACCGCTTCACGAATGGCTTTGAATCTTTCAAGGTTCTGTTGATGTGTTTTACCTCCCATCTTCATTTTCATGGCACGGTGCCCTTCTTTTACCAGAGAAGCAGCCTGTTCCTGTAACTCGTCCCGGCTCAGAAAACCCCATAACCAGTTGCTGGCATAAGCCGGTACTCTGTCTCTAAAACCTCCCAGCAAACGGGATAACGGTAAATTCAACGCCTTCGCCCGTAGGTCCCAGAAAGCGACATCAATCGCTGCGATGGCATTTAGCCCATAACCACCCCATTGTCCGGTATGCTTAAGGGCTGCATGGAGGTCCTTCCAGTTGGCAGCCCAGCGGGTAATATCCTGCCCGATTACCACTTCCTCAAGATCATCTATACTTGCTTTTAGTGACTTCAACTGAACATCATTGATGGTATATGCAAGGCCATACCCTTCCACTCCGTCATCCGTCGTTAATTCTAGGATCACCGGAGTAATACGGGGGTTTTCCTTCCCAAAGAAACTTTGAATATTCATTGGCAATGAAACCGCTGTCGTTTGCATTTTAACTACTTTCATTCTTTACACCTCTTGTAATTGATAAAATATTATTCGCAACTGAGGTTTCCCAGTTACTGAATAATGACTCACAATCTTGACAAAGCATGTATTGTTTGAAGCCGTCTTGAGCACGCACATTGATATTAGGGGTTAATCGCATGAAGCCAGTTGCAGAGGTACATTTAATCCAACTACTTACAAATTTTGGAATAATATGACTTTCGCTGAGTTCCTTCTCATGACCACATAAGCTGCATATTCCTCTTTCAGACATTAAACTAAACCTTCAGTGCTAACG
>CAYWLI010000048.1:0-16436 GCA_964459135.1 uncultured Thermodesulfobacteriota bacterium
GGTGTGAGTGATGCAGTAATCTCAGCGAGGTTCGATTCCACAATGTTTACTAAATTATCCTGCTCAGTACTGAGTTCGGTATGGCGAAGTTTTTTCAGATACGGATTGATTAACTGCTTTACATTGGAAAAAATATTCTCCTCAATCCTTTTCTTCGTTTCTGAGCCTCAGGAGAACTTTGAGAGCGGTATTGGTCTCCTCTAGGTTCTTGGCCTGTTCAGCGAGTTTGGCTTCATTCTCCCTGAGAGCGTTTTCGATTTTTTTGCCTTCCGTAATGTCGCGCCAGATAGAGAGGATATACTTTCTGTCTCCTATCTCAATCAGGGTACCACTCACATGCACATCACGAATAATGTCATCTTTACCTTTTTGTTTTGTTTCAAAGCTATTTACGGGTATCCCCTTGCTTAATTTTTCTGAGCGTTCAAAAAATTTTTCTGGAGATTCAAAGACGTCCAAATCCTTTATTCTGAGTTTTTTGAACTCCTCCCTGGTGTAGCCAAGATTTTTATGGCAACTATCATTAGATTCCATTATTTCCTGGTCTTTTGATCGATCAGGACGATGGAATCGGCTGCCAGTTTAAACAGGGTGCGATATCGCTCTTCGGACGCGCGTTGATTCTGCTCTGCCTGTTTTCTTTCGATTTCCGCCTTTTCGAGCTTGGCTATTTTTTTTCGAAGGTACTCCAGCTCTGACACAAACTGTATTTTCGTTTTGTCTTCGTATTGTTTTGGTGAGCTACGATTCATCGGCATTGTTTAAGTATATCACAATTTCTTATTTTTAATAGCCGGATTTTTCTATGTGTCGCTTGCGATAAATCGGAAGACAAAGGAATAGAAGGGGTATGCCTATCAAAATTTCAACACGTTCTTATGTGTTGCTATCTTTCACATAGTACCACTGATCTGATCCTTGATCCGCGGCAGCCTCTCGTAATTATTTTTCTTTTTTGTAACTATTACTTAATAGTCGCCAACCACCGCGACCATATTTCTTATAGTCCGGTTATCTGCTGTCTGTTTCTAAAACGAAGCAAGCCGCCCATAAAATAAATTCGGCAGCCAGGTAGCTATCTCAGGAAACAACACCAAGGCCACTAACAGGGCTATGCCTGTAAAGAAGAAAGGGAGAATGCCCCGAAAGACGACCTCGGGAGAGACACCGGCTACCCCTGCAACAATAAAAGCGCTCATACCTATTGGTGGGGTAAGTAAGGCAATCTCCGACAGAAAAACAAGAATAATGATGGTTGCAATCGGATCAAACCCGACACCTAACAGCAGCGGGTAAACAATAGGCAGGGTAATGACGGCCATAGACATAAATTCTAAGACGCAACCGATAAAGAGATAGAATATTATAACGATAAGCATGACCAGCAAAGGCGGAAACTGAGCATCGATTATTATCTGCAGAAGCGCCTTCGGTAGTCCACTGAGGGCCATGAACCGAGCAAACAAAAAACCGGAGATAAGAAGGGGAAATAACTGTGTATTTAATAAGACTGCTTCATAGAAACTATGAGCTATCTCCTTGATCCCTGTGCGGCGAATAACGGCTATCAGAAGAACCCCAACAGAACCCATAGCCCCGCCGACCGTAGGCGGGAAAACCCCCAGATACATGCCGCCTATTATCAGGAGCACAATAAATAGCACAGGGACAATCAGCACAAGTGACGAAAACCTTTCTTTCCAGGATACTGCAATATCTATTTTAGGGACAGCTGTGGGTTTAAAAAATCCTATAAGCTGGATGGTCGCTATCAGGAGCAAGGCGTAAATTATTCCCGGGATAACTCCGGCCACCAGAGCCTTTCCTATCGAGGCGTCCACTAAAATACAGATGATAATAGTCCCTACATTTGGCGGAATCAGGGCATCCAGGCTTCCCCCCGCAGCAATACAACCCATGCTCACTGACCTATCATACCTATATTTCTTGAGCTCAGGTAACGCCATCTTGGCAAAGACCGCCGACGTGGCTATGCTTGAGCCGCATGCAGCCCCGAAAATGCCGGCCGCTCCCACGGTAACCATTAGGAGTCCCCCCCGGAGCCCTCCCAGCCATTTGCGGGCAGCGTCATAGGCGTTCTGGGCTACCCCACAGTTTGCAGCCAACACGGACATCAATATGAACAAGGGGACAACGGCAAAGGTGTACGAAGAAGTAATATGGTAAGGCGCACTGGCAAATTGCTGCAACGTGTAAATGGGCCCACCAATCAGCCACGAACCCACAAATGCCGCGGCAAATAAGCAGATGAAAATTGGTATGCCAAGCATGAGGACCACAAACATACCAATGAACGTCAAGAGACCAACCCAGGCGCCATACTCCATGTTCGTTCCCTCTTTTCAGCAGGTGGCCATTTTAGTTGATGTGCAACCGCCAAAAACGCAAAAAATTATCGCTCTAAGCCAACGACCACTGTTTTTGCCAAAAGCAACATCCATACCAGTGTCAAAAAGCCGAATGAAATCACCGTCGCTAGGTTTGCAGGCCAGATCGGCAAGTCTAGTCCTTCTTTCAATTGTATGACCTCAACTGTTTTTTGGAATTGTATAAAAACCCGCCAGGTGATAAACCCCGTAATCAGCGTTGCAATGACATATTGAATAATCTGAAGTACGAAGCGTACGGCTGGAGGCATGCGCCCTTCCAAGAGCGTGATGCGGATATGCCCTCGCTCCAACGCGACATAGGCGAGCGGCAAGAGGGTCAACAATACCATTAATTCTTCGCTGATATCCAGTGCGCCGGGGACCGACCTGAGAAAGAATTTCGTCCCAATGATATCGGTGAAATTTACTATCATCAAGACCGCTATGCTCACAGCGGCCACGATTGCAAGCCATCTGGTTATCTTTGTTGCTACGTCAAAGGCTTGTAGCACAAAATTCCTCATTTACGATCTCCTTTGCGCACCTTTAACACCTTCGGCTTATATAGCGGGCCTCCCTTTGAAAAGCAAAAGGTGGCCCGCTATATATACGAGAAGTTACTTAACTCCTCCCTGCCGTACTTACATACAAAATACCTATTTTCCCCAGTCAAATATCTCTGTTACTTTTCCTTCCACTTACCCCACTTCATCTTATCCCAGTACTTATTTACCACCTTCGCGTCCTTCTCAACACCGGCAGTCTTACAGATATTCATCCAGTTGTTTGTAGAATGTTTGAATAATACTTTAAAAAACGCGACGCTTTCTTTGTCGGAAACGAAAACTACCTTTGCTCCCACCCCCTCAAATGCTTTATACGTATTTTTCAGATTCTCCTCGGTTGCCTGAGCGGTCCATTGAGCCGTTTCCCATGCTGCCTCCCAGAATGCCTTTTGGACATCAGCGGGCAAACGGTTCCAGCTATCCAGGTTGAAGGCCAAAGGCGCAGAAACTATGGTATTTACCCCTATTGCAAGATGTACTTTCCCAAGCTCATGCCACTTCAAAGGCACATTAGCAGCTGTCGCCATAAAGATGGCATCGATGACCCCCCTCGATAGGGCTTCATACAGTTCCGGTATCTGTACATTGACCGGAATCCAACCGAGCTCTTTGAAGACATCCCTCTGATAGGCCGCAATCACATTTACCTTCTTGCCTTTTAAGTCAGCCAGGGACGCTGCAGGAAACCTGGCCGTTACCCCTGTCGGGCCATTACAGTAGGGGTGAAAGATTATTATATTGTTCTTCTTCTGTTCTGCTGCGAACAAGGGTTTGGTCTCTTCCAATTCATGGAGGATCGCATTTACGTTGGCCACGCCCTGCGCCCCACTTGTGAGTTGCTCGGTGTTGGTTATTTGATGAAGTGGTAATTGCTGTGCGTATTGATCGATGTGTAGCGATATGATGTCGGCCGCCCCTGAGCTTGCCAAACCAAGCTGTTCAAGAGGTCCTCCCAATGCCCCGCCCACAAAACGTTCGATCTTCACCCTTCCATTGGTTTTCTGTTCAACGAGGTCGAGGGTACGGTTTGCGAATACACACGGTGGCTCAGGGGGAAAGAAGCTCGTACTATATTTGAGCTTAATAACCTTCTGTTCAGCAGCCGCCGCAGTTGTGGTGTAGGCCATGGCGCCGATCAAGAGCAGAGCCATAAAAACAGCGCACACTCTTTTCCATTCCCTACTTTTCAATTTTTTCCATGACTTTTCTAACATTTTTCTCCTCCTTGTTTTGGGTTAAGATTTAATATAACTTCCCCTTTTCCTTTCCTAGAACAACACACAATAGGTAACATTTGAAATTTCTGACCTACCATAATACGTCGTAGGTTTGAAATTTCGATGCCCTCGGTGTTTAAGTAGTACATAATGAGTGTTGTAAAATGGGTGGAGTACATTATTTTATGAAATGTTTCGACTACTGTCATATATAGAACGAGTACTCGATCTATCTCTTTAGCATTGAATATTCCCTTTGTCAAGTTCTTTTTGATACTATCAATAGGAGGGGTAAGATGATATGAGGATTCTGCAGGTCCGGCCTCATTCCAATATCATGCGTAAACTCCGCCATCCTGGACCAACATTTGGCCGGTAACATAGCTTGACGCATCAGAGGCAAGCCAAAGGGCAAGCCCCTTGATCTCGTCAGCCTTAGCTCCCCTGCCCAACGGGATATGAGGAATGACTTCAGCATCAAGGGCTTCCTTTTCTTCCGGCGGTGTTAGGCCGGTTTCGTGATATCCGGGACAGATTACATTAACGCGAATATTATCCTCAGCATACTGGCGTGCCGCCAGTTTAGTCAACATGATCAGCCCTGTCTTGGCCACGGAGTAGGCCGTGTTTAATTTTGGGAAATCATGATCCGCGATGGGCCAGAGACCTCCTATTGATGAGACGCTGATGAAGTTACCCTTTTTTTGCTTGATCATTATGGGGAATACAGCCCTCATTTGAAGAAAAACACTTCGCAAGTCGACGTTTATTACAATGTCCCAATCTTCGACCGGTTTCTCATGAATTCTCTGGAACCCGACCTCTCGTATCGCCGCATTGGCGAAAAAGATATCAATTGTTCCCATTTCTTTTACTGTCTTATCAACCATGCTCTGTACCTGAGCCTGATCTGCAACATCTGCCGTAATGGCAATGGTTTTGGTGTCGAAGCCCTTTATCAAATCGATAGTCCCTTCAATCTTTTTGCCGGTTCTTCCCACGCAGACCACATCCGCACCATATTCCGCCATGGCCGCACAGATGGAACGGCCCAGGCCGGAACCGCCTCCTGTGACCACAGCAACTTTACCAGAAAGATCAAACATACCCTTTTCCGTCATAGTAACCTCCTTAAATGTTCATCGTTTATTTTGCCCCTGAATATAATCCGACGCATTCTCTGCCGCAATACGACCTGAATTCATAGCAAAGCCAAAAGCACTCCCCGCCAGCACCGCACAATATGTGTCGGACTCCCAGCCTCCGGTATCGGCACCAACCGCATATAATCCGGGAATTGGGTCATCTTCCTTGTTTAGAACCTCCATCTTATAATTAATTTTTATACCCCCCATTGTCCCAAGAAGGGCGCCACTGAATTTTATCGCATAGAATGGAGGTGTGCGGAGCGCCTGGAGGTATTGTTTATCTTTGACAAAAATCTCATCGTAGCGCTGGTCGCAGGATGCATTATATTCATCCACCGTTTTTCTCAGCGCATTTCTCGGAGCACCAATCCATTCAGAGATTTCCTCTAATGATTCAGATTTAAAAGCCCCTCCTTTTTCGATATGTTTACTGAGTTCTTTATCAAGTCCTTCCATTTTTTTCCTCGCGGGGCAAATAACTCGCCACACCCCCTTATAAAACCATGCTCAGCGATATCCTCCTTCATGCTATTATCGATGATGGCAAAACATATCCGACCCTTCTGTCTTAAGATGGCATTGATCGCTTCAAAGACATTGAACGTTATAGTCTCATCAATGAAACGCTCTCCTTTCTTATTGACCCATATACAGTAAGGCTCTCCCGCTACTGCCTCAATAGTCCAACTCTGCGGAAAGGGTGCCGGGCCAACCATATGAAGATTACCAAGACCAACCGTATCAGCGCCGAGCTCCATCGCCATGATCAATCCATCCCCGTCCATTCCGGGTACTCCTGATTCCTCAACCATCTCCATGTGCTCTGGGCAATACCGCTTCAATAATTCCTTGTTACTGGCATACCCGCCTGTGGCGACAATCACGCTTTTCGCTTCGATTTCGATCTCACCCTCTTCTCCTTCTGCCTTGACGCCCTTCACGCTACCTGTATCATCAACTACTATCTTTTTGGTCTGCGTCTTGCGAAGTATTGGAATGCCTTTTTCTTTGCATTCTTTTTCAAATATCTTAATAAGGGTAGCGCCATGTCCTTCAACGATGTGCCAAGTCAAGGGGACCTGATTGGGATAAAAGGGAGCTATGCGGTTGATTTTTATACCTTTTTCTTCTATCCACCGCACGGTATCGCCTGATTTGTTTATAAAAACCCTCAAAATTCTCGGGTCTACCTTTATAGTGTGCATAATTAAGAGCAGTTTTAAAAAGATCGTCCTTTTTCGCATCGATCAACAGTCTCTTCTGAGCAGGACTTTCCGCGGCAAAAAATCCCTCTGCCAGTAACGCATTGCCTCCTACTACCCCACGTTTTTCGAGAACCAGCGCACTCATGCCCCTTTCATGTGCAGTGAGTGCAGCTGGTAGACCCGCACCACCGCCACCAATGATGACGATGTCTACCTTCATCTTATTGACTTTTTTTTCTGCCATAAGATTTTCCTCCAATGCTATGTATCTTTAAAATACCTGTTACGTCTACTAAGCTAGATCGTTAATGGTCTTGAAATGAAAAAGGCCCTTTGTGTTTTTGAATTTTGCAAGCACCGAGTTTGACGGAAAAACTATCATGTGCAACTCGATTGTCACCTCATCGCCCGCCGTTGATAAGGTAATATTCTCTCTTAGATACGAACTCATTTGTCTGAAATGGAAATATAGAAAAATCAGCCTCGTTTGTCAACAAAGATCCATGTCATGATATTGTGTTTGTCTCTGTAAGACTCCATGGTTAGCTAAAAGAGATAAGAAGGAACCAATGAGCAGATCAAGCTTGTGATTTTATGAGCAGACTTTTATTTTCCTTTAAATGAAGGCGGTCTTTTTTCTAGAAAATGCGCTACACCTTCCTTAAAGTCTTCGGACTGTAGGCTCAGTATAAGCTCTTCATCGGACGCTTCCGATGCCTCAGCGAACGTCTGAAACTGAGCTTCGTATACCTGTCTTTTCATCACTCTCATCGATCTCGGGGATACGTTTGAGACCAGGTCTAATGCATAAGCCCGTACTTCATTCATCAACGCATCGGCAGGGATCACTCTGTTCGCGAGCCCCATGATCAAGGCCTCATCCGCCCCGATCAACCGCGAAGAATAGAGCAGATCAAGCGCGTTCGAAAGACCCACAATACGCGGAAGCATCCACGCAACACCGTGCTCCGCTATCAGCCCTCGCCTTGAGAACGCCGCTGAAAAGCTCGCCTTGTCTGAAACGAATCTCAGATCGCAGTGAACTGCCAGTATAAACCCGATGCCGGCCGCAGGGCCGTTTACAGCCGCGATTACAGGCTTTGGAATTGCAGAGATATAAGAATATCTTTTGCGGAAATCTTCCCGAACATTATTTTTATTCTCAGGATCAAGCTCAGCATGAGTCTTTTGCCCCATCATTGCCGAAACGCGCTGTTCGTAAGATTTGCGCTTATCGAGCGCAGCAACAGCTTCATCCGTCACTCCCTCAAGTTCAGACATATCCGCGCCTGCGCAAAATCCACGGCCCGCGCCCGTAAGCACAATTACTTTGACAGCGTCATCATCTGCTGCGCGATGCATGGCGTCCCATACCTCGCTGGCCATGAGACGCGTCCAGGCGTTCAGCTTGTCCGGCCTGTTCAACGTAATTACGACAATTCCTTCCAACGCAGTATATAAAATCTCTTTGTAATTCATATCGTGTTTTCTCCTTGAATAGAATTCCCTAAAAAAGGTAACACTTTACTGAGAAAGGCCAACAAAATTAAAAAGGATCTTATCATATGCAACATATGAATGACATAATTTTGTTTTTAAGAATTTTCAGTGAGACCGCTATTCCTGAATCAGTGCATATTGTTTGCATACTATACTGCTTACAATGAATTTAAACAATATCTGTAATGATTTTAATTTGTTTTGCCATGACCACTTATTACTGATCTGAAGCCTTATCTATAACATAACGTGTGTTTTACAATCTTGACACACAAGCCCTATCCTCCTATACTTTTTGAAAATGTTATTTTAATCTATCCATGCACTGGATGTAACATAAGATGCTGTAGCCAATGAGGGAGGTAAGTTTATGTATGGCTGGATGGGAAAGATACTGCACGTAAACCTGAATAATTCAGAGATCAAAACCATTGCTACACAGCCGTATGCCGAGCAATACATCGGTGGACGCGGTATTGCTTCAAGAATCTACTGGGAGACAGTTGCGCCTGAAACCAAGGCGTTTGACCCGGAGAATCGGCTGATCTTCATGACGGGGCCGATGGTGGCTACCGGCGCGCAAGGGGCTACACGGTTAGCGGTTATCGGCAAATCTCCGATGACTATTCCTGACGGATATTGCTACGGTAACCTCGGTGGATACTTCCCAGCTGAGTTGAAGAAGGCGGGATTTGACGGTGTCGTTATTGAAGGGCGGGCGCCAAAGCCTGTCTACCTGTGGATTCACGACGATGAAGCCGAGCTTCTGGATGCCTCGTCACTGTGGGGAGAGGGGGTTTATCGGACAGGTGAGATGCTGCAGCAGACCCACGGAGAAAAAGCGCATTTTCTTACTACGGGAGTAGCCGGTGAAAACTTAGTAAGAACCGCGGAAATCGTCGCCTCCCATCATTCCGCTTCTTCCGCCGGTTTTGGTGCGGTAATGGGGTCTAAGAATTTTAAGGGGATAGTAGTGAGGGGTACCGGCAAGCCCCAGGTGGCTGATCCTGACAAGCTCAAAGAGCTTAACCGCTACACCGTCAAGATAAGCAAGCGCGTCAGGTTGTCGATGCCTCCGACGGTAGCGGCGACCCATCATGAGCATTTGTTAGAGGTCATCGGCAAGGGTGGCTGCTATCAATGCGGGTTGGAATGTATCAGGGGGCTTTATCGGTACGGACAGCGGCTGGAAGGGAATCGCAAGTGTCAAGCCCAGGGGTATTATCTGCCGTGGAAGTATTCCCAAGAAGATGAGCCGGTGGAGACATTCTTCGATGCGCCGACCCTGGCTAATGACTACTCCATAGACACCTGGGATCTGGAAAGTATGGTTGACTGGCTCTATGCCTGCTACCAGTCCGGAGCCCTGACTGAGCAAGAAACCGGACTGCCGCTGTCCAAGATGGGTACCAGGGAATTTCTGGAAAAGCTGCTTCATGCGATAGCCTACCGGGAAGGCTTTGGTGATGTCCTAGCCGAGGGAATGGTAAGGGCCGGGGAGAAGATATCGGAAGAGGCGCGGGCCATGTTCCCGTATAACCTTGCACCCATCGGTAAGCATGATCTGTTTCCACCGAGGGTGATTATGGTCAACGCGCTGCTCTACCCCATGGAACCACGGGTGCATCATAACGTCCTGCACGAGACTGCCTGGGTCTATCTGGCCTGGGTCTTTAATCAACTCGACCCGGGTCTCACCCCGATTACCACCAAGGTGGTGCACGATATAGCTAAGGCCTTCTGGGGTAGCGATGAAGCCGGCGATTTATCCGCGTATAAGGGCAAAGCACTGGCGGCAATAAAAGTACAGAATAGGAATTATAGCAGGGACAGCCTTGGATTGTGTGACTTCGCCTATCCTATTACTTATTCCTTCACAACGCCGGACCATGTGGGAGACCCTGACCTTGAAGCGAAACTCTTTACCGCGGTTACCGGCATCGCCGGCGAGGAAGTTGATCGGTGTGGTGAGCGCATCAGTAATCTGCAAAGGTCCATCCTGGTGCGGGAGGGGCGGAGCGTTCCTGAAGATGACTTTCCTCCTGAGTATAACTTTACCGAACCCCTCCAAGCTATCCCCCATTTTCCGGCAATGGTGGTTCCTGGTCCTGACGAGGAGATAGTTGATATAAAAGGAAAAGTTCTTGACAGGGATAAATTCACCAGCATGTTGCAGGAATACTACCGGCTCCGGGGTTGGGATGAAGAGACAGGGCTCCCTAAGGCTGAGACGTTAGTTGCCCTTGGCTTGGATGACCTCGTGGTCGCCTCCCCATAAGATGATCTTGTTGTGCCTTTGGCGGATGTAATAATTATCATCCGCCAAAGGCATACCTTCCTGAGTGCCTTGATCCTGCAGAGCTTGTTTGGTTTTCTGAATATTTGTTCTGGATTACTCCGAATGATCTCCGCGATAACTGGCCTGGATTATTCAACCTTCTCGACAATAATTGCCTGACCAACGCCGCCGCCACCGCACAGTGAGGCCAGACCAAGTTTTAAGCCCCGTTTCTCCATTTCATAGATGAGGCTGACTACAATCCTGCAACCGGTATTGCCGATGGGATGACCAATAGCAATTCCACTTCCGTTCACATTTACGATCTCCCGATTCAGGCCCAGTTCCCGCTCAACAGCCAGATAGGGTGCTGCAAATGCCTCGTTTATTTCAATAAGCTCCATGTCCTCGATTTTGTAGCCGGTCTGTTTCATGATCTTCTTAATCGCCGGGATGGGGCCGATACCCATGATTCGCGGATCCACCCCTACAGGCACGCAGCCTACTACCTTCCACTTCCTTTTCATCCCCATCCGGTCCGCAAGTTCCCGTGACAAGACCAATACCCCGCTGGCGCCATCGTTGATGCCGGATGAATTCCCCGCGGTAACACTACCATTTTCCCTGAATGCAGGAGGTAATTTACTCAATCCCTCCAAGGTTGTTTCGGGACGAGGATGTTCGTCCGTATCCACGATAGTATCCGGTTTCCCCCGTTTTCCCGGGATCACAACGGGGACGATTTCATCCTTGAAGCGCCCTTCCTTTATGGCCTTTGTCGCGCGCATTTGGCTTGTTAATGCGAGCTCATCCTGATCCTCCCTGGAGATGTTATATTTCTCGGCGACATTTTCAGCAGTTTCTCCCATCATAATATTGTTATAATGATCCATGAGGCCATCCCATACACCATCCGAAAGCTGTTGATGCCGGAGTCTCATCCCCCATCTGGCGCCATGGATGGAATATGATACATTGCTCATGCTCTCGCCGCCCCCCGCGAGGATGGCATCGGCCTCCCCCAGGCGGATGGCCATGGAGGCGATACGGATTGCTTCCATGGAAGAACAACAGGCTCGGTTCAATTGAGCGGTTGAGACATGGTCGGGGATGCCGGCTTCAAGAGCAGCGGCGCGCGCCGCCCCGTTTTCATCACTTCGGCACATAACGATCCCCCAGTACACATCATCAAGGTCTTCCTTGGGGAAATTGGCCCTCTTGCATACCTCGTCCATGACCAGGGAGGCCAACTTGGTATGGGATACACTTTTGAGGGCTCCTCCAAAGTCTCCTACGGGCGTCCTCGCTGCTGAAACAATAATTGCATCTCTTTTGTCCATTACGTATATTCCTCCTCATTGTTAAAAGTTTTCACGTTGGGTAAAACGTCCAAACATTCTGCCAAACATTTATGAAACGAACTGAAATTATACCTTCTACTTTCCCTTGAATCGGGGAGGGCGCTTTTCCAGAAAGGCCTTGAGGCCTTCCCGCTGGTCATCTGTGCTGTAAAGGATGGCAAAGCCCAGCCGTTCTAATTCAAGGGCGTCTTTGAGGGCCATGTTGCTCCCCGTATCAAGGAGTTCCTTGCCCATTGCTACCGCAAAGGCGGGTAGACTTTGGAACTTTTGTGCAAAGGCCCGCGCCTCATCCATCAGGGCCTCCACAGGCACCACCCTGTTGAGCAACCCCAGCTGACCCGCCTCGTCGGCTAGGATCGGCTCTCCTGTTAAGACGAGTTCTTTCGCCTTGGTTACGCCGATCATTCTTGAAAGACGCTGTGTGCCTCCGGCCCCGGGCAGGATCCCGAGTTTTATTTCAGGGGTTCCCAGTTTTGTGTTTTCTGCGGCAATACGAAAATCGCAACACAAGGCCAACTCCAGGCCTCCTCCAAAGGCATATCCCGCCATGGCGGCTATCGTCGGTTTACGAATGATCGAGAGATGTCTATAAACGGCCTGGGTTGGGTGATGGATCTCATACATCCGCTGGGGCGTCAGTGCCTCCTCCCCCTCTCCCAGCAAAAAGTCCATATCAGTACCGGATATGAATGCTTTTAAGCCGCCCGTTAAGATGATCGCTGCAATATCCGGATCCTTTTCCGCCTCATAAAGCGCAGCGTCGATCTCATTCATCATTTCTTCATTCAGGGCGTTCCGCTTTTCAGGGCGGTTGAAGGTGATGAATGCGGTTCCCTCTTCTTTTTCATACAGGATTGTGCTGTACGACATTACACGCCTCCTTCATTTACTATAGTCATACCAGCCTTTTTTCACCTTTTTGCCGATGTGGTTGGCGGCTACCTTCCGTTTGAGCAGTGGCGAAGGTTTGTAACGCTCTCCGTACTCTTCGTAAAGGATATTGCTTATAGCCAGTGCGTTGTCCAAACCCACGAGATCCTGCATCTGAAATATGCCGACCGGATGACCCAAACCGAGCTTTACAGCCTTATCAATATCTTCAGGTGTGGCCGCTCCTTCGTTGACGACCCTCCATGCCTCATTAAAGAAAGCGAAAAGCAACCTGTTTACCAGAAATCCGGCGCAATCAGAGACACGAATGGGTTCCTTCCCGATGTCCCGAATAATGTCCATGGTTTTTTGTATGGTATCTTCCGAAGTATCAAGTCCCGGGATGACCTCGACCAGCTTCATGATGGAAGCGGGGCTGAAAAAATGCATTCCGATAAAGCGATCCGCTCTTGATGTGACGGCGGCTAATTGAGCTACGGGAATGGATGAGGTATTGGTTGCAAATATACATTCCTGTTTACATACCTCGTCGAGTTCCTTAAACACCTTGCTTTTTATTGTAAAGTCTTCCAGTGCTGCTTCAATTACTAGTTCAACATCCTCAAAACCTGAATAATCCTCCTGAGGAATAATGCGTTCGAGGACTTTCCCAACTTCTTCTTTCTCTATTTTCCCTTTTTCCGTCCATTTGGCAAGGATGCCTTCAATCCGATTCTTCCCCCCTTTGGCTAAATCCAGGTTGATGTCTTTAAGCACAACCTCGGCACCATGCAAAGCAAATGATAATGCAATTTCCGCTCCCATCATACCTGCTCCGACAACGGCAGCCTTATCTATCATACCCATTTTTCACCTCCTAGAGAATATTGTATTCGGCTCTGATATGTTTTCCCCTAAAAAAAGAGTAACGAACGTACATGACAATGATCTCTGTTTGTTCTTTACATGCCCTTTTTGACAGGTCTTGTCATGGAAGCATTGCCCATTGGGTATAACGCTCGCTCTTAAGGATATTGTTGCCTGCTCCTCTGTGTTACTATCCTTTTTCGGGCACAGCTGGGATGCTGTCGCAACCCCTCTTTTTCCTGATAAGCTGTTCCCTTTCTGATTCTGAGGAATGAGAGCCAGATTTCTGAGAACGTTTTATTAGCTCGCCCTAAAATTATAGCAATTTTTTATTTGACTTCGTCCAACGAATCATATATGTATTTACATTGAGAAATAGAACGAGCATTCGATTTATTACAATAACACCGAGAACGCTTCATGTCAAGTGCCTTTAAGAGGCTGAGGCAAAAGTTGTCGAGCGCTTTTTGTCTTTACTGTTTAATGCTTTTTATATGTGAGATAAGGTGTTATCTTATCATCGTGTTTAGCTGGATGCAAGAACGATTGACCATGAGGGGCACGCGATGGACTTTGAGCTGACGAAGGAACAAAGAGATATAGCAAAAGCAGCGAAAGAATTCGCTGAAGGGGAGTTTACTGACAAGGCGGAAGCGTTTGACAGGGACGAGACCTTTGATGAAGCGATTTTTAAGAAAGCCGCGGAGTTGGGCTTTGTCGGTATATTCATCGAAGAGCAGTACGGAGGCGCGGGACTGGGCACGGTGGAACAGTGTATCCTTCAAGAAGAATTTGCCGCTGTTGATCTTGGCATGGCGGTTGCCGTTCTCACTCCATGCTTTGGATCCGAGATTATACAAGCCTTTGGGACTGAAGAACAAAAAGCAACATACCTTCCCTCGTTGGCGAAGGGTGAAGCCATTATGGGCAGCGCCTTTACGGAACCGGACGCGGGCTCAGACCTGGCTGCCGCCAGTACAACGGCTGTGCAAGAGGGTGATGAATTTGTGATCAATGGTTCCAAGATCTTCATCACCAATGGGACGAGGGCTGATTATCTCATTTGTTTTGTTCAAACCGATCCGGATAATGCGGATAAGCACCAGCGTCACAGCATGATCATAGTGGAGACTAACAGAGAAGGGTTTGAGGCAAACAGGCTGCGCGGCAAGCTTGGTATTCGGGCTTCTGATACAGCGGAAATCTCTTTTAATAACGTCAGGGTGCCCTGTTCAAACCTGGTAGGGGAGCCGGGCAATGGTTTTACTGAGGCGATGTACCTCTTTAACCTCAACAGGATCGGCGTGGCTGCTCAAGGGGTCGGATTGGCACGTGCCGCCCTGGAAGAGAGCATCAACCATGTAAAAAAGCGGATTGCCTTCGGCGCCCCTTTGGCAACGTATCAGGCCGTACAGCTTAAGGTCGCCGATATGTTCACCTGGATGCATGCAGGGAAAAACATGGTTTATGAAGCGGCCTGGCGAATTGATCAGGGGAAGGTTGATCACACGCTTGTTGCTGCGGCAAAGGCCTTTTGCGGGCAGATGGCCGTGCGATGTACGGATATAGCCCTTCAGCTGCACGGAGGATACGGCTTCCTCGCAGAATATAAGGTTCAAAGACTTTATAGAGATGCCAAAATAATCGAGATCTATGAAGGGACCACTGATATCGAAAAATTGATCGTCGCCAGGAGTTTGTTGGCCTAATGCATACATGCGTCAATGCATCATGTATGATGTCGCATGACGCAGGGAAAAATTTGCTTTATCCGGTACCTGAGTATGCATTATAGATTGTTTTTTTGTTCATCTATGTTTATATTTAAGATAAGCTTGATGCATTGAATAGTTTAAACGTCCTTCTGACCGGATGACCAAAATATTAATTTTTCGCGTTGAAAGGAGAAAGAAATGAGTAAAAAAATTGTAATTTCTGCTGCATTAACAGGGGCTGCGACCATGAAGGAGCAGAACCCTGCTGTTCCCTACACACCAGAGGAGTTTGCCGAGGAAAGCTATAAGTGCATGAACGAAGGAGCCGCCGTGGTCCATATCCACGTACGGGATCCCGAGACAGGGCGTCCAACCCCGGACATCGACAAAATCCGCCCCACCATAGAGGCCGTTCGTGACCGGTGCCCTGGTCTGATCATCAATATGAGCACGGCAATCGGACCGGATGCTACAAAGGAAGAGCGCATTGCTCCGATTGGCGCTATTAAACCGGATATGGCTTCCCTCAATACCAACAGTATGAATGCAGCACTTGCAAATAAAAAGACAGGTGAAATAATTCATGAGTTTGTTTTCACCAATACATTTGCCCAATTTCAGCAATATTCCACGGTAATGCGCGAAAATCATGTAAAGCCTGAGTTGGAAATATACGATTTCGGCGGGATATATAATGTTTTCCTTATGCAGAAACAGAACCTGCTTGAAGAACCGATGCATTTTCAGATGGTATTCGGTGTAACAGGCGGCGTACCATATGACACGTTTAACTTTGCCCGCATGAAAGATCTGATACCTGCGGATGCCTCATGGTCGGTTTGCGGAGTAGGCCCGTTCCAGTTTGCGGGAGGAATGACTGCTGCAGTAAACGGCGGTCATATCCGAGTGGGACTGGAAGACAACACACGTATGCCAAACGGCGAGCTTGCTAAGGGAAGCTACGAGCAGGTCCAGTGGGCTGTGGAGGTAGCGCGCCTTGCAGGGCGTGAGGTTGCCTCTCCCGACGAGGCCAGGCAGATTTTCAATCTCCCGAAACGTTCCTAGCACTGAGGAGATGAGAATCGGAAAAATATGATATTGATGGCTTAAGGAAAACCCTTACACCAAGGTAAAGACGTTCATTCTGAACATTCAGTCTTAGGATGGATAATGGTGTTGTTCAGAAAAGCCACGGACACAATTTGTTACTCGATCTTCCGCGTTGCCTTGTAATTACCAGAGCCCTGTTGGCGGGCCAGTGCCCGGCAGCCCCATGCGCTCCTCCCAGTTCATATAGCTGATCTTCCACTTCCCATTCT
>CAYWLI010000049.1:0-16307 GCA_964459135.1 uncultured Thermodesulfobacteriota bacterium
GGTGATCGGCGCTGTCGTAATACAAGAAGATATCACCGAGCGCAAGCGGATGGAGGAGGTGCTGCTGGAGTCTGAAGAAAAGTATCGCGTTCTATTTGATGCTGTTCCGGTCGGGATCGGGATAGCAGACTCGGAAGGCACCGTATATGCCGGCAACCAGAGCGTGCAAGAGATCACAGGTTACACCCTAGAAGAGTTAAAGACCATCAAAATGGGCGATATGTACGTTGACTCCGACGAGCGCAAGCAAATGTTACAAGTTTTGTGCGAGTCCGGCCAAGTGTGTGATTATGAGGTTAGACTGAAGCGAAAAGATGGAACCGTTTACCCTGTACTGCTGAATATAGACCAAATAGAGATGGAAGGACGAAAAGTATTTCTTACCGTATTACGCGACATCACCGAGCGCACGCAGGCGGAGAAAGAATTGCAAGAAAGTGAGGAGAGATTTCGTCTTGCCTTTGAGAACGCCAACACGGGAGTGTGTTTGGTAGATCTCGAGGGAAATTTGACAAGGGTTAATAACAGAATGTGCGAAATCTTCGGGTACACCAAAGAAGAACTTGAAAGCATAACGGTAAACGATATCGCTCATCCGGAAGACATTGATACCAGCCCCATGTTCATACAAAAGACGTTGAAAGGAGAGATAGATAATGACACGTTCGAAAAACGGTATTTTCATAAAAAAGGGCATGAGGTGGTGTGTCAAGTTTCCAGCTCACTTATCCGCGATTCCGAAGGTTCACCCTTATACTTCATCTCCCATGTACATGACATCACCGAGCGCAAACAGGCGGAGGAGGAACTGCGGCAGAGTGAAGAGAGATATAGATTTCTTTTTGAAAACAGCCAAACCATTAATCTCTTGATCGGAACGGACGGAAAGATCCTTGACGTAAACGAGAGTGCTATGCAATCGTTGGGATACAAGAAAAAGAGTATCATCGGAAAGAAAGTGCTTGAGTTTGTCGTCCCCGATCACAGAGAAGAAGTTGCGCAACAGTTAGCTCAAGAATTGCAGGGAGAATACAGTCCCCCTCTTGAGATAGATATTATCACAAAGAAGGAAACCCGCACCCTTCTCTTTACAAAGGGACATGCAACGCTCTTTGAAAAGGGTGAGCTGACAGGAATATTGCTCAGTGCAGTCGATATCACCGAACGCAAGCACGCTGAGGAAAAACTGAGAGATAGTGAGGAACGGTTTCGTACTATCTGCGAGACAGCCCAGGACTTTATTGCCCTCAAAGATCGCGATTGCAAATTCACGTACGTTAATCCAGCAATGGAAAGAGCTTTCGGTATTCCTGCTTCGAAACTGATCGGAAAAACGAGCGAAGCCATCTTTGGGAAGGAGAGGCCGACACGCATCATCGAGGAAGATCTTCGTGTCCTCAGGGGGGAGATTGTTGATGAAGAACATCCGAGTCCTGTTGAAGGAAACTCAACAGTACAACACATAATCAAAGTACCGATACGCAACAGTGCTGGTGAGATCATAGGGCTCTGTAACATTGGTCGTGATATCACGGAGCGCAAGAAAATAGAAGAAGCATTGCGTGAGAGCGAGGAGCGCTATCGAACGTTGGTAGATAATATTGATTTGGGGATTAACCTCATAGACCCCGACCACACTATACTTATGGCAAACGCTTCAGTGGGCAAAAGATGGAATATGTCTATGAGTGACATGATCGGGAAAAAGTGTTTTCAAGTGTTCGAACACCGTGATGCCGTATGCCCGGATTGTCCCGGGGTTCAAACATTGGCTACTGGCCAACCTGCAGAGGTTGAGCATGAGGAGGTACGAGATGACCAAGGAAGTTTTGATGTGAGGCTTCGGACTTTTCCCATCTTCGGTCAAAATGGTACAGTGACTGGTTTCACAGAAATTGCGGAAGATATCACCGATCGTAAACAGGCTGAAAAAGCCCTGAAAGAAAGTGAGGAAAAATACAGGCTACTCAGTGAAAATATCCCTGTTGCTGTTTATTCCGCATTACCAGATGAATTTTCAACAACGCTTTTCCTTTCCGGTCGGTTTTTAGAACTGACTGGTTATTCTTCAGATTATTTATTGAAAAATCCTGAACTCTGGACCCCTATGCTCCATCCAGAGGATAGAGATTATGTGTGGGAAAAAATCGCGGAACATCGACAAAAGAAAAAACTTCTTGAGTTAGAATACCGCATTATAACCAAAGATAATAAGGTTAAATGGATCAGAGATCGCGCAACACCTGTCTTGGATGAGAATGGAGCGCTAGTAAGAATTGATGGTTTTATGGAGGATATCACTCAACGTAAACAAGCTGAGCAGGCACTGCGCGAAAGCGAGGAAAAGTATCGTTCCTTAGTGGAGTCGAGCGAAGACTCTATTTATTTGGTAGATCTTAATTGTAATTATATCTTCTTAAACGACAAGCATCTCTCCAGGCTTGGTATGAAGAGCAACCAAGTTGTCGGGAGGGCATATGACGAATTTCATGCACCTAAAGAATCTCAGGACTTCGCTCAAAAGGTTAAAAGAGTACTTAAGACTGGTACGTCGCAAACCTATGAGTATCAGAGTCAACGGGACGATAGATATTTTATTAGGACCTTAAGTCCTGTTACATCCCCTGATGGTGGTGTAATAAAAGCTATAACGGTGATTTCAAAAGACATCACTGAGCGAAAGGAAGCCGAGGAGAAGCTGAAAGAACGTGAGGCCTTTAACTATGCGTTATTCCACTACAATCCAGTTGAGACCATTGTGGTGGATCTTGAGGGAAGAGTGACCGCTTTCAACCTGGCAAAAGAGAACTCTGGCGACCGATTAGCCACTATCGGTGATCGGATGTACAAGGATTATGCGGGCAAGCATGAGATCGACATGCGTGCCGAGTTGATGAAGTGCATTAGCTCAGGTGAGCGCAAGGAATTTTCAGAACGAAAATATGGCGATAAATACTTGACTATAACCATATCCCCCTTTTCACAGGGAGCAATCATCATATCCGAGGACATCACCGAGCGTAAGCGCGCAGAGGAGGCGTTACGGGGAAGCGAGCAGTTTAGTTCCAGTCTTCTCAGTGATTCACCCAATCCCATCATCGTTATCAATCCTGATACGTCAATACGATATGTGAATCCTGCCCTGGAGAAGCTGACCGGTTTTTCTGCGGAAGAGTTGCTCGACCGGAAGGCTCCGTATCCCTGGTGGAGCGACGAAAGAATCTCGAAAACCGCCAAGGGTTTAAAACGGACTATGCGCCAAGGAATCCAGAGAATCGAAAACCTTTTTCAAACAAAGAGCGGGGAAGTGTTTTGGGTGGAGATAACAGCGGAACCTGTTATGCATGATGGAAAAGTCCTGTATTTGCTGACAAGCTGGATAGATATCACAGAACGCAAGCAGGCGGAAGAGTTATTGCAGAAGGAAAGAGATACTTTTTATTCCATCTTAGAAAGGGCACCCTATGGGGTAATGGTGGTAGATGCAGATGGTAATAATTCTTTCGTCAATACTGAATTTACCAATATTACTGGTTATACCCTTGAAGATATTCCCACCACACAGGAGTGGTGGCATCGTGCCTATCCAGATCAGCACTATAGAAATATGGTTATGGAGAAGTTGGAGAACGATTATACTCAAAGTAAATCTGAGGAGATATTTCGCAAGGAATTCGGGAGGACTTTTTCGAGGGCGTTCAATGTGATATGCAAGGACGGAACTGCTAAGGAGATAGAGTTCAGGACGGCTATAATAGCTGATGAAGGGAATATTTTTATGCTCTCGGACATCACTGAGCGTCAACGGATGCATGCCTTATTGGAAACTGCTGCTGCGGAATGGCGTACGACATTTGATGCCATCAACGACGCTGTATGTCTGCTTGATCCGGATGGAAAGATTATTCGGTGCAATAATGCCATGTTGCAGGTTATGGGAAAGCCCTTTAGTCAGATAACGAACCATCACTGCTGGGAAGTGATACACGGTGTTTCTGAGGCGCCCCACAGCTGTCCTATTGTGCTCGTGGGGAAGACCCATCACAGAGAAACCGAGGTTATGTTCAAAGATTCACGTTGGTTCAATATTTCTATGGACCCATTACTTGACGAAGACGGCAATTTTATCGGCGGCGTCCATATTATGTCTGATATAACCGATCGCATGCGTATCCAGAACGAACTCCAAGATTCACGAAAACAGTTGCGGAACCTTACTGTTCATTTAGAGGCCGTACGAGAGCAGGAGAGAACAAACATCGCACGCGAGATCCACGATGAGCTCGCACAGTCATTGACGGCCTTAAAGATGGATGTATCTTGGTTGGATCATAGATTGCCGAGTGATGCACAGTCGCTCAGTGAAAAGACAAAATCAATGGGCAAGCTTATTGACAGCACCATACAAACGGTGAAGAGGATTTCTGCGGAGCTGAGGCCGGGCATATTGGATGATCTTGGTCTAGTGGCAGCAATTGAATGGCAAGCCGAAGAATTTCACAACCGGACGGGGATTAGCTGTAACGTTATGGTCGATCCTCAGGATTTAACGGTGGATCAAGATCGTTCAACCGCCATCTTCCGGATTTTTCAGGAGACACTGACCAATGTGGCTCGTCATGCACGTGCAACGAAGGTTACGGTGGGCCTCAAAGAGAAGGCCGGGAGGTTAACGCTGAGAGTAAGGGATAATGGTACAGGCATTACAGAGGAGCAGATTGCCGACCCTCAGTCCTTTGGACTTATCGGCATAACAGAACGTGTCCATCCATGGGGAGGGAAGGTCAGGATTAAGGGTATCCCGGGAAAGGGAACAACGGTAATGGTAAGTGTGGAGCCAGCTCGCAGTAAAAATGACATCGAAAAAAGTGAACTCAAGGGGAGTCCTTCATGATCAAAATCCTCATTGCCGATGATCATGCCATCGTTCGAGAAGGGTTGAAGCAGATTGTAGCGGAGACTGCCGATATCGTGGTTGCTGATGAAGCAACCAGTGGGCACGAGGTTTTAGAAAAGGTTTGGGATAATGAGTATGACGTGGTGATATTGGATATCTCCATGCCCGGCAGAGGTGGTGTGGATATCATAAAACAACTCAAAGGCCAAAAACCACATCTCCCTATCCTCGTCTTAAGCATGCATCCAGAAGAGCAATATGCCGTTCGGGTCTTAAAGGCTGGTGCTGCTGGATATCTGACAAAAGAGAGCGCCCCCGACGATTTGATAACGGCTATTAGAAGGGTATCGACGGGGCGGAAATACGTCAGTTCTTCGCTTGCCGAGAAATTGGCCTTTGACTTAGAACACGACACAGAAAAGCCGTTCTATGAGACACTCTCCGATCGTGAATACCAGGTGATGTGCATGATAGCATCAGGCAAAAGGGCACAAGAGATCGCTGAGGAATTATGTCTGAGCGTCAAAACCGTCAGCACTTATCGTTCACGGATTCTGGAAAAGATGAAGATAAAAAACAACGCAGAATTAATGCACTATGCGATAAAACATGGGCTGGTGGAATGAGACCAGTGATCAGTAGACGGTTATCATTTATCAGTAAACGATTTTAAGAAAGATTTAGGCAATATGAATTCAAAGATTTAATCTTTTATCAAGAAAGCAATTAATACTTTGATGTATATTATTTTAAATTCATCAAAACAGTTCCAAAAGATGAACCCTATTCTCCCTGTAAAAATCAGATATTCATTTTTCGTTACCTGTTTCCTTTCTACTGCTTACTGGTCACTGATCACTGTTTTCTATATCTGACAACTGTCTTTAAACTTGTAAGACAAACCCCGACAAAAAAATCAGGTTTATACCGATTCCCAACCTGTATCCTTACTTATATTAATACAACTGAGTATATGTCTTTTTAGATGTGTCAACGCAGAGTTCACAGGAGGGGTAATTATGAAGGTATTTATCGCTGATGATTCGCAGGTGCTTCGTGAGAGATTACATGAGATGCTGTCTGAACTTCCAGGCATTGAAATCATGGGTTATGCCCAAGACGTTCCCGAAGCTGTCACCTCTATAAAAAAGTTGAAACCCGATGTGGTGATTTTGGATATCCGAATGCCCGGGGGTAGCGGGGTTGATGTACTCCAAGACATCAAGAAGGACGAACAAACGCCGATGGTTATCGTTCTTACCAACTACCCTTATCCCCAATACCGCAAGAAGTGTATGGAGCTGGGAGCAGATTTCTTTTTTGATAAATCAGCTGAATTTGAGAAAGTAACGGCGGTATTCAAACAGTTGAAAGAGAAAGGGAAGTGTTAGGGGGGAAAGAAGACCTTAAGAATTATAAGATACGTAAGAGAATATTTGAGGCGATGATAAGCTGCCATATGAGAAAAGCAGATAAAGGAGCAAACTGTGTTATAGCAGTTGTAAAAAAGGAACAAAGCATACTTATTAAAAAATCTCTATATTTACTTATAATATATTGAAATAATAAGATTTATTTATATTTTATATATTGTCATTTGAAGGGCTTAATCTTGAAGATAAGGGGATGATTTGCCAAAGATCAAAAGACTATGCGGAACGAATCTATAGTACAAAAACTACCATCTAAACTTATTCGCGTTTTACTGATTGAGGACAACCCCGGATACTCCGAGGTTATCAGGATCATGCTGGAAAAGGTCAGGGATGCTCGATTTGATGTGGTAAGTGATAAACGACTCTCCGATGGGTTGCAAAGCCTGAGAGATAAAAGCGTTGATGTAGTTTTGTTAGATCTCAAGTTACCGGACAGTCAGGGAATTGATACCTTCGACAAAGTTCATGCAGTGGCACCAGATCTGCCGATCATTGTCTTAACGGTGACTGAAAATGATGAACTAGCGTTCAAAGCGGCTCAGAAAGGTGCGCAGGACTATCTGGTTAAAGACCAGGTGGATGCTAAATTGCTGGTACGCGCTATACGCTATGCAATCGAACGCAAACGGATGGAAGAAATGTTACTCAATGCTGCGCAAGAATGGCGTACTACGTTTGATGGTATTAGCGATGTCCTGTGTCTTATTGACTCAGAACAAAAAATTATTCGATGCAACAAGGCCATGACGCATTTCCTCCACAAATCGTTCACCGATATTATAGGGCGCAGTTGTTGTGAACTAGTGCACGGCACGTCAGAGTCGTTTGATGGATGTCCCTTTGAACGAATGCGGAAGACTCACAACAGTGAAGCGGTCGTTTTGCAAAGAAGTGGTCAGTGGTTTAAGATTTCAGTTGATCCGCTGCTGGATGAAAATGGAAATCTTGTGGGTGGGGTCCATATCATTTCCGACATCACCAAAGAAAAGGAGATCGACAAGATGAAATCTGAGTTGATTTCCAATGTATCACATGAATTGCGTACCCCATTAAGTACCATTCAAGAGGGCATTTCCCTCGTTTTTGATGGTACCCTCGGACCCATTCAAGAAGACCAAAAGGATATGCTTGCGAGAGTAAAAAATAATATTGATCGGCTCGCCCGTTTGATCAATGACCTGTTGGACATGTCTAAGCTTGAGGCCGGTAGATTGGAATTGCATAAATCATCGGTAAACATTTCAGCGTTAAGCGTAGAAGTACTCTCTTCTTTCCACAATCAACTTAAAAACAAGAAAATTAAGCTCAAAAATCTTATAAAGAAAGATATAGCCAATCTCTATATAGACCCTGATAGGATCAGTCAAGTCATGACCAATTTGATTGGAAACAGTATCAAGTTTACACCGGCAAATGGTTGCATTACGCTAGAGGTAAAAGATGCGGAACGAGAGGTGAAGATCAGTGTGTCGGATACCGGTATAGGCATTGCTCGGGAGAATATTGCCGGGTTATTCGATCGGTTCTCACAGTTTGATCGTGTCTATGGCCCAGGTGAGCGAGGAACGGGGTTGGGATTGCCCATCTCAAAGGAGATCGTTGAGATGCATGGTGGACGGATATGGGTTGAAAGCGAGGTTGGGAAGGGAAGCACCCTTACGTTTAGCTTGCCTCGATTGACTCAGGATGAGATTTTTCGTGATTACCTCACCACTGGGTTACGAGAGGCAATGCTCAAGGATTGTCCACTGTCTCTGGTCGTCATTCGTGTAAAGAATATCGAGAAGGTCATAAAAACCTATACGGACGCACAAGTCTTTGCGATCTTGCAGGAGACTGAGGAACTTATTGCGAGAACTCTGCGTCGAAAGAGTGATATCGTATCACGCTATAAGTATGGTGAGATTATCATAGCGATATTGATGGATACGGCGAAGCACGATGCCCTTTCTGTCAGAGCGAGGATTAGGCAAGAGGTTGAGACCGAGATGCATGAGAAGGGGTGGCCGAAAGATATAGAGCTTTTCTTGGATGTCGTTACATTTCCTGATGATGCCGCGGATGAGACGGAATTGATCAACAAGATTGCGCAAGACTTTTGGATGGAAGAGACAACGACACACAGGGTTACAGGAGGGGGACATGGATAAAAAGAAAGTTTTAATTATCGATGATGAACCTGATTTCGTACGTGTTGTCCAACTGAGATTAGAGGCGGCCGGATACGATGTCTTGGTTGCTTTTGATGGTGTGCAAGGTGTCAGCTCCGCTCATAAAGAGAAACCAGATTTAATCATTCTGGATATCATGATGCCGGCCATGCATGGTCATCGGGTGTGCGAGGCGTTAAAAAAATCATCAAAGACCTGGACCATTCCTATTATCTATCTCACTGCCAAAGGGAGTAAGGAAGATGAGGAATTGGCGTATCAACTGGGGGCCGAACATTTTCTGACCAAGCCGTATGATCCGCAGGTTTTATTAGAGACAATCCAAAAGGCTTTGGAACCGGGTGCTCAATTAGAAAAATATGAAAAAGGAGAGAAAGAAATTTCTTAAATAATGTGCTTCATGTGCCAGGGTACATAACCACTGCTCAATAGACTATGAAGATGGTTAAATCACAAGAATCGGAAAAAAAGGAACTATTGCTTCAACATAAATCCTTAGAAGCCTTTCGGGTTTTACTGATTGAAGACAACCCCGGATATTCCGAAGTGATACGGATCATGCTCGAAAAGGTTAGGGATACTCGTTTTGAGGTGGTGTGCGCAAAACGACTTTCTGAGGGGTTGCAGATCCTGAGCGATGAGCATATCGATGTAGTGTTATTAGATCTCAAGTTGCCGGACAGTCAAGGGGTTGATACCTTCGACAACGTACATGCACACGCACCAGATCTACCGATCATTATGTTGACGGTGACTGACAATGATGCATTAGCGCTTGAAGCGATTCACAAGGGCGCACAAGACTACTTGGTCAAGGATCGGGTTGATGGGAAACTACTGGATCATTCCATTCGTTATGCCATAGAACGCAAACAGGCAGTGAAGGGGCTCAAGGACTATGGCAACTACCTTATGGAGCAGGTAGAAGAACGCTCTGCGGCGCTGCGGGAGAGTGAGGAGCGCTACCGCGCCTTTTTCGAACAGTCCAAAGATGTAATCTTTGTTACCGACCGTGACGGTGTTATCGTCGATGTTAACCAGGCTACGATAGATCTCTTTGGCCACACCAGAGAAGAGATGATGGCGATGCAGGTTCAAAAGCTCTATGTTGACCCCGCAGACCGCATACGATTCCAGCAGTTGATAGAATCCACAGGTGCTGTTCGGGATTTTGAGGTAACATTACGTAAGAAGGATGCTACGCCTATACAGTGTTCGATCACTGCGTCAGTGTGGCGGGCAGATGATGGAAGCCTGAGAGGGTATCAAGGTATTATTCGTGACATCACCGACCGCAAGCGGATAGAGACACATGTACGGGAACAGGCTCTCATTTTTGAGAATATACACGATGGAATCGTCATGACAGACTTAGAGGGCAACATTTTGCGCTGGAATCCAGCGGCGGAGAGGATGTTTGGGTATTATAAAGGTGAGGTTTTTCAGAAGACCATTTGTGTGCTGGCGACGAAAGTTGTGCAAGGGACGTTACGTGATGATCGCTGGATCGGGGAGATTGACTTTACCCGTAAGGATGGAACCGAGGGCATTTGTGAAACAACCTTTATTCCCTTGCGCGATCAAGGGGACGATATAATCGCGATGTTCGGCGTGTGCCGTGATATCACCGAGCGTAAACAATCAGAAGAACGACTGCAACAAAGCTACGAACACTTGCGGGAAACCCTCATTGCGACGTTTAACATCCTGGCATCAACGATTGAAATGAAAGATCCCTATACCGCGGGTCACCAGCGGCGGGTTACCACCCTCGCCTGTGCCATTGCCGAAGAGATGGGATTGACGGATGATCAGTTTGATGGGCTCCGCATGGCCGGGCTTATCCATGATCTCGGCAAGATCAACGTACCGGCTGAAATCCTCAGTAAGCCTGGGCAAATAAACGATATAGAATTCAGCATTATTAGATATCATCCCCAGATCTGTCACGATATATTAAAGACAATAGAATTGCCGTGGCCTGTTGCCAAGATTGTTTTGCAGCATCATGAACGCATGGATGGTTCGGGATACCCCCAAGGACTCAAGGGGGATGAGATCATGCTGGAGGCAAGAATCTTGGCCGTAGCTGATGTAGTAGAAGCTATGGCATCGCATCGGCCTTACCGACCTGCCCTTGGCATTAAGCCAGCGTTAGAAGAGATCACAAAGAATAAGGGCACCCTCTACGATCCTACCGTTGTTGATGTCTGCAAAAGGCTCTTTACCAGGAATAAATTTCAGTTTGAGTAACGAGAAAAACCCTCCTTTTTCTGCTTTGTAGTTCTTCATTCTCAGTTAATCGACAAGGCATGAGCAATGAAGCCTCACGTTGTTTTGCTTTGATTTTTTCGATCCATCATTGCGTGAGAAAAACTTCAATCCTAACCGACAATTAGCACAAGTTATTGACTTATAGGATAGAGGCAGATACAATTCGGCGTTTAAAACAAAGGAGTACGTCGTGGCGAAAATTGCCCCTGCCCGTGGGCTTTATTATAACCCTCAAAAGGTTGTAGACCTCTCTCTGGTTGCTACGCCGCCCTATGACGTTATTACGCCCGAAGAAGAGAGGCGTTATAGGAAGAGGCATCCTTACAACATTATCCGACTCATACTCCCATTAGGAGAGGGTGGGGTAGATCGGTATCAAGAGGCTGCTCACTATAAGCAGGCGTGGGAAAAGGAAGGTGTCCTTATACGGGATACAAAGCCCTCTCTTTATCCCTATCAGCAGGTCTTTACTTCCCCCGCTGGGGAGACAAGGCAACGCAACGGCTTCATATCATTGATAAAACTTGAACCTTGGGGACAGGGGAGTATCATTCCCCACGAGGGAACAAGCCCCAAGCCGGTAGAGGACCGTCTCAGTTTGATGGAGGCATGCGGGGCGAACCTCAGTCAAGTTTTTGCCCTCTATTCCGATCCAGCTGGAGCGGTGGAGGAGCAATTGAAACAGATATGGACTTCGTCCCCACGGTATGAATTCCGGGATGATGATGGCGTAATCCATCGCCTCTGGCAAGTGGATGATCGAACGGTCATCGCCGCCGTTGCGAAGGCAATGCAGGATAAGACCATCCTGATTGCCGATGGCCACCATCGTTATAAAACCGCGCTCATGTATCGTGACAGAATGAGAGAACAATACCCGTCCTATACCGAGCGATCTCCTTTTGAATATACGATGCTCTATCTTACCCCCATAGAAGGGGAGGGGCTTCTCATACTCCCCACCCACCGTCTGGTCATCCCCCGAGAGCCCTTTGATTTGGATGGTTTTTATACAGCTTTGAAAAAATATTTTTCCTTCACTGTATTCTCTTTTAACTATGCTGGTGGAGAAAAAAGGGCCCGAGAAGACTTTTTTAAGGCCTTGGACACACGGATCCAGGATCGGTATACCTTTGGCCTTTACATCGGTAGCGAGAAGAGATATATTCAATTAATTTTCAATGACAAGATAAATGTTAAAGAGCTCCTGGAGGGGTATCCAGAAGTCTTGCAGGAACTCGATGTGACCCTGCTTGATGGCTTTATTTTAAAAGGACTGCTCAGGGTTGACCAAGAAGCGGTGGGATTGTCAAAGGGGAGAAATGAGGCATTGGAAGAGGTTCATCAGGGGAGATATAGCGCGGCTTTTCTCCTCAATCCTCCCTCCATTCAACAGGTCAAACGTGTGGTCGATGCTGGAGAGGTAATGCCTCGCAAAACAACCTTTTTTTACCCCAAAGTAGCCACGGGTTTAGTAATCTACAAGATCGTGCCTGATGAGGAGGTCGCATTGGTGTAATGCCTGCCCTTTCATCGTCCCATACAAGAAACGAGACGTCTGATACGCTTTTCGGCGGAAAGATACGGGTACTCCAGGAAAGGAATGGTTACCGTTTTTCTATAGATGCCATTTTGTTGGCTGGTTTTGTCTGGCTGAGACGAGGGGACCGGGTTATCGATCTGGGGACAGGTGTTGGGATTATTCCTCTCATACTTGGCAATCGGGGAGATGATCCTGAACAGATTGTGGGAGTGGAAATTCAAGAGAAGTTAGCAGCATTGGCTCAGAGGAATGTTTTCATCAATGAGCTCGAAGACCTCATCACCATCTATCAGGGAGACATTAAGGAGTTGAACAATACCTTTCCGCCTTCTTCTTTTGATGTTCTGGTGACAAACCCCCCTTATTATCGGGTCACGAGTGGGAGGGTGAATCCTTATTCCCAGAAGGCCATCGCCCGCCACGAAATTACCTGTACCATCGACGATGTGCTGCAAGCAACCTCTTACCTTTTAAAGGAGGGAGGGCGGATTTTTATCATATTTCCGGCCCACAGAGCCATTACGCTCTTAGATAGTCTGCGAAGCGCCTCGTTAGAACCAAAGAGGATCCGCTGGATCTACTCCAGGGAAGGGGAGGAGGCCACGTTCATTCTCACAGAGGCACACAAAGGAGGAGGGGAAGCCGTTGAAATATTGCCCCCCTTCTATATTTATTCCGTTCATGGGAGTTATACGCAGGAGATGGAAACATTGTATTCCATTCCGCTGCAAATAATAGCAAGGAAAGGGGAGTAACCATGCAGGCAAAAAAGCTAGTAGTATTAGTGGTAATTATAACCACTTGTGCATTTCTTATCTCTTCGTGCACTGTCTTTAAAAAGAAAGAAAAAGAGGTTTATGACAAAAAAGGGGAAGGTCAGTGGGTCTACAGTTCGCAAAAACCTTCTCCATACGGTGACCAGAAAAGGGGAACGAGCTATTCCAAGAGGCCCTATCCAGGACAAGAAGGGGAGGAAGTAGCATATGCCCGTGAGACCAAGCCCTTCATTGCACCCTATCTTTTAGGGAGACTCAAGTATAAGGTAGTGGTGGTAGAGTTTCAGGACAACACCAAAAAGGGTGGTCAGGGGCTGGGGGCGCTCGTGACTCAAGAGCTGACCAAACAACTTGAAGAGAGTGGAGCAGTGGTGGTCGTGACTATGGATGCGGTAAAGAAGAGCATGGGGAGAAGCGATGCCGGTTTCCTTTCAACATCATCTGCGTTGTGGAAATTGCGGGGATTGTTAGGAGCTCAAGGCCTCGTGACAGGGACAATACAGGACGCATTGGTGGGAACTGGAGCAAGTGGAAGGGGGACCGAGGCCATGGCGGTCACCAAGCTGGAGGTCACCGTGTTCGACACGGAAACGGGAAATACCATCAGGTCCATCACAGGGGAAAACCCCATCTATGCCTCACGAGCTGTGGGGGAATTGAGTGAAGATAAAGCCCTGATCAAGGCCATCGACTTCGCCTTGGGAGGTGTTACCGAAGGTATCATAAGGGGTTTGGCCGGTCTTGAATGGTCTACCAGTGTTGCTTCTGTAGAAGGAAGCAAAATATATCTCAATGCTGGTAAATCTACTGGTTTAAAAGTGGGAGATATGGTGGAGGTCTACAGCGCCGGCAGGCTCATGAAACACCCGGTGAGTGGCGTTTCACTTGGGCGCTTACCGGGTAAGCTGAAAGGGAAAGCAAAGGTGACTGAATTTTTGGGGATTGATGCTTCGCAAACCGACATAGAGAGTGGAGGGGGGATTGCGACGGGTGATGTGGTGAGGCTGTCTAAATAAATACATACATAACTGTACAAAAACACCTCCTGCACCTGAGTGTCAACAGGAAAGCAATTCAACACAAGAGCGGTTCGTAACGGGGAAAAGGCACCTGTTCAGAAAGGATTGTATAGATGCTTTCCCCCCCTTTTTTATGTAAATAAAGTGGACGCATAGAGGTCCACAGCTTCGATAACTCGGGGACAGCCCGTTGTATTTTATTCTGGAGATGATATAGTTTTCGGAGGCGAGTTATTGGAAGATCATTAAAAGCTCAAACGAAAAGGAAGTTGTATGGACATGAATAGAAAAATCTATGAAACCTACCATCTTGCACGCTATGAAGATGGTTTTGTGAACAGGGTTGTGCAGGACTTCGTACGCGAGGAACCTCTGCTCATAAGAGTGGAAGACAGACCCTATGCTGTCGTCATGCGGACTCCGGGTGACGAGATCGCGCACGCGGCGGGTTTCTGCCTTTCGGAAGGACTGGTTGAATCTCTTGAAGATTTTACCTCGATAGGTTTCTGCAGCGACCTTGATGAAAACAGCGTAATGGTTACACTCAATGACGAGAGAAAGAAGTTAGTCTCCGAACAGCTTGAGAGAGGGGGTTTCCTCAGCCAGACCAGTTGCGGGATATGCGGTAGGGAGATGATAGAAGATTTAACTAACAATCTGAAAGTTGTTGAGCAAGAATCCGAGATACGTTACGAACAGGTGCTTGCGTGTGTTGAGAAATTTTTCCAGCACCAGGAATATTATGTTCGAACACGGGGAACACATGCTGTTATGTTCTTTGATTCGAAACTTGATATCATTGTCAAGGCAGAAGATGTTGGACGCCATAATGCGATGGACAAATCGATTGGAGCTCTTTTCCTGGGCAAGAGACTGTCCGATGTATATCTGGCAGTACTTTCCTCCAGGATCAGCTTTGAGATTATCCAAAAGGCCGCACGTGCCGGCATTCCGATCTTGATAAGTATATCGCATCCTACTTCAATGGCTGTGGAGCTGGGGCGGAAACTTAACATGACACTGGTATGTTTGGACAAAAAATCAGGCTTTATTGTACCATGTGGTGAGCAGCGGGTCAGAGCGAAAAATATTGATATGGACTAAAAAACTGAGGGTGAAATCTTAAAGTACAAGCAAAGATGTAGCTAGATTGTAGTCAAATCGTACTGAAAATCGTAGATAATCTTTAACTATCTCCAAGGATAATTTTTAATGTTGTATTAAAGGCTTACTCGCCCCTGAACTCATGGCATAAATCTTGATAGAAAATAACTTCAGGAGCGTTTCTATTCAACACCGTGAGCCCCTGTACGGTACATCTAAATCCGTTGCTAACGGCAATGCTGGTCCACTTGTCGCCGATGTCTATCCTAAAAGCTTCATGTTGCCTTCTCAGAAGGACAATAACAACACTCTCAATTTTCCCGGATTTTTTGATTTCTTGACTTGACAAATGGGTGATCTTGTGACAAAATGTACAAAGTCGCAGATAGAAAATTATGGGATCCTAAAAAGAACGGAAACTTGAGTTTTAAACAATTTGCACCCTTAATCCGACGGGGGAAGGTCGTTTTGGTTACAGGCCTGCAACCTATGTTTAATCAAAAAGCAGGCCACGGATTGAGGTAATCGAGAAGGAGAACAACAATGAGGTACGCAGAGACAGGTTTTAATTTAGAAATAGATCTGTCCCGAGGAAGCATTGAGCGGGTCGAAACTGACCCAAGAGAGACCGAACTGTATCTTGGGGGGTTGGGTACGAACGCCAAGATATTATGGGACAGGGTCCCCCCTGAAATTAAACCTTTTGATCCTGAGAATCTACTCATATTCAGCGCCGGTCTGTTGTGTGGTACACCTGCTACCGGGTGTAATCGTACCATTGTTACTACCATCTCACCTCAGACTGAGTTAATGGCATTTTCAATGATGGGGGGGTTTTGGGCGCCGGAATTGAAGTATGCCGGTTATGACAAAGTGATCTTTCGCGGCAAATCCCCCAAACTGGTTTATCTGTATATAAACAATGACAAGGTGGAACTACGTGATGCCTCCCATTTGCAGGGTAAAGGCTCTCTTGAAACTGCAGAACTGATTCGACAGGAGTTGCAAGACCCCAAAGTCCAGGTGGCTTCTATCGGCCTGGCCGGTGAAAACAGGGTCTATTTTGCTTCCATCGAGCAGGGCAGGT
>CAYWLI010000050.1:0-1609 GCA_964459135.1 uncultured Thermodesulfobacteriota bacterium
ACGGAGAAGACCCGGGGGATCGTGGGGACCGGGTTGGGCCTGTCCATCGTCAAGAACATCGTCGAGACCCATCTCGGTTCTATTGCAGTGGAGAGTGAAGAGGGGAAAGGAACGGCATTTACCGTTCTCTTGCCCCGGGAGACGTGATCAATGAGGGCCGGTCAGCAAGTCTCGGGGGTCTCGTTGGTGAGGTACTTGGCAACGACTGTTTGTAGGGAACAGGGGGCCGGTTTCCCCTGGTAGATCAGTTCCAGCGCCTTTACATCAGATTCCCACATCACATCCCCGGGCGCGAGCACGCAGGTACTGCCGGGCTCGTGCTGCGTGTAGAGCGTGTCGTCTTTGTAATAGAAATGCTCTTCTGCGTTGTGACGGACGGGGAAGAAGCGCATAAGGGGAGGGATATCGCCGGGCTTGAACCAGAGCTTGATTTCTTGCTCGGCTTCTTGGGGGGTGGCTGAGGCGTGGATCAGGTTGTCCATCCGTTCTCCAATAACGTTTCCCTTCACGTCGGTCAGCGGCACGACGGTCCCCAGGGAACGGACACAGCCGGGTTTTTCCTGTCTCGCATCGTGGGGGTTGGTGGGCCCGGCAAGGTCCCGCACTCTTTTGACGGCGTCGGGCCCTTGATACACAATGGCGATGACCCGCTGCTTGTGCGGCGCATCAGGGTAGTGGATGCGCCCCATGATGTATTCGATGAGGGAGGGATAGAATATCTTCCCCCGGTGCTCCGCATAGTGTTCCTCCGCCAGCATCTTGGAGACGCAGACCACTTTTAAACCGGCAAAGCGCAGGCCGCTGTGGAATTCAGAAAGCTGGGAGAGGACGTAACCGGTGAGTGAATTCTTCAGTGCGTCCGGTTTGATGAGGACGAGGGTTTGGTCGAGTTCCTTCTTCGGCATGGTCAGTTCCTCACTTCAATTGCTCGCCAATAGATATCAGAGGAGGAGGTGATTGTCAAGGTAACCAAACGCGCAATTCTCTGTTGACAAATACTATATATTGTGGTATAGAATTCTAGTAATACAATATAGTTGCTATTTACGGGGCCACATCACTACTACCAGACAGGGGGGTATCAGATGTGGAGGCCGAATCCCATGCCTATTTCAATGATAAAGAAGATCCCGATTCGTGAGCGCCGCAGGCTCAAGCGGGTGCATGCCGGCATACCCTTGAAGATCCAGCTTATCGGGAACCCGCTACCTCCCCCGCCGGTCAGCGTGGAGACCGACACGATCTCCCCCCAAGGGCTGTCCATTATCATACCAATACAGACGCAGTTTGAACGCGGGCGTTTCTTTATCCCGGGGGGAGAGGATTCCATCAGTATGGCCCAGTATCTCTTATTGCATAACAAGCAATTGAATTTAGGGATCACTATACTCCCCCAGGGGGGTAGCATACCGGCGCTGGGCACGGTTAAGTGGTTTACGAGGAGTTTTGACAAGGGGCTGTATGAAGTGAGAGCGGGGGTCTTCATAGACACAATGGAGGCGGAGCATACGAACCAGTGGCTGGAATTCCTCACTGCGCTATCCCAATTCTGGAGCAGCCTTGGACCGAGCAGGGGTAAGGAGCGGAGTCCTACCCCCTTTTTTGAACC
>CAYWLI010000050.1:1709-15833 GCA_964459135.1 uncultured Thermodesulfobacteriota bacterium
CGGGTGCATACGGCCATTCCCGTAACAATCCAGCTCGCAGAGGGAGTAGGGGCTCCCCCGCCTGTCACGGTGCAGACAGCCAATATCTCCCCCCGGGGGATGTCAACGGTCATTAACATAAGACTTAAGGAGCAAGATGGACGTGTCTCAATCCACGAGGAGACAAAGGGCTCTGCAAAGATAGTTAAGTACCTCTTATCGGAGGACAGGATAGTGGGATTGGGGATCCATATCCTGCCGGAGGGGGAGAGCATACACGCCATGGGGACGGTCAAGTGGCATGCCAGTAGCGTGAGCAAGAGATTGTATGCGGTGAGGGTGGGGATGTTTCTGGACGAGGTTGACCGTGCGCACAAGAAAGAGTGGTTCGATTTTCTGAGGGCTATATACCGGCACCTGGCGTGCTTTTATTCGGAGTTGGAGGACGCGAAGGGCTCAATGACCCCTTTGTATCCCGGCTGACACTCAGCCTTTTCGAACCCCACAAGCGAAAAAACCCATAATTGACAGCCGAAAGATTGGGAGAAGATTTGTTTTCTTTGCATCCGCCTTGTCGGCACATTGGTATGCCGCTGACAGCATACTCATTGCCGCGTGGCTTACAAAGGTAGGACGGGCGGATTTTTGGTCTTGACTTTTGAGAACACCGGTGTAGTGTTTTAATATTAGTATTCGTATCAGCACTTTTAACTTATTGCATACATATTTTCCCATCTCACGGCCAGGAGGGTTTGAGTTTTGGTATGTTAAGCTTCGCTCACCAGCACAACCAGCGTTGTGGGGAGGGTGGTACCGCTGAAGGGCATCCCCACTTTTAAATTTTCAGTAAACATGGAGGGGGACATGGTACGAGTAGAGCGTCGTTCGGGCAAGGAGCGCAGGTCCGGACACGACCGTAGGAAGCGTTCTACCAAGGGCTTCGGCGGGTCCGGACGTCCGGACAGTCGGGAGAGGCGGTCCGGCAAGGACCGGCGGAAATCTCCCCCGGCCAAGGCATAGGGGAAGGGAGGAAGGAGGCGATGGGGAAAAACAGACATCCTCCGGGTGTCTGTTTTCAACAGTAAAGCAAAATATAACTCTATATAATTGAAAGGAGGTCGTTATGAAAAAAGGGCCCTTTCTATGGCAGTGGTTATATGTCTCATCCTTGTATCCGCGCAGGTCTTTGCCGCTGCAGCGATCATACAATCCAGAGGGCAAATCGTGTGGGCCGCGGCGGCATATTATGACAGGTCTTACATGAAAGATGGGGAGCAGGTAACTATTTTTCAGGACTCATCGGTCAACATCGTGAATCTTGACCTGGAACGCTCGATAACACTGCAATCAGTGCAACTGCTTGATAATGACCAGAATGTTATTAAAGAGTATCTAGCAGATCCGTTAGTGCTCGGTCCCTTAAAGGGGGGGGCGTTTTATCGCCAATGCCTTTACCTTAGGCATCCCACATTTTTCCGGCGCTCCTGCCCTCCCCTTTGCTGAGGAGAATTTATGCTTTCTGATCAAATGGAAAGCCAAGGGGGAGGTAACAGCACCGGCGATTGGATCAGCTTTTGCATTCATTCTCGTGGATGCGCCGGGGGGGCACCGTCAGCTGTCTGTTATGCCCCTTGCAGGTAAGGTTATCAAAGAACGGCAGGGCTGGTGGCCCTTTGGCTCTGATGGATGGTAGTTCGGTTTTCCGGGCAGGGGGGTACATCTACGTCCCTGACGTTCCCTTGCGTTGATGGCGGGTTCTCCTAGCGAAATATCTTCTGTGTTCTCTGATTCAAACGTGCGGTAGTGCAATATACAAAAAAAGCATATACTATGAGGCATTATTGACTCATCGTATGTGGGGTGCATGCAATGAAAGCAAAAGACATAGTTGCAGGGTTGTTATCGCAGGCAGGGGTTTCCCTGAACGGCCAGCAGCCGTGGGACATCCAGGTGTATGACGAGCGGTTTTACCGGCGCGTCCTGAACGAGACGGAGCTGGGCTTAGGGGAATCGTATATGGACGGGTGGTGGGATTGCGAGGCCCTGGATGAGTGTATCAACAAGCTTCTCCGGGCAAGGCTCGACAAGGCGGTGATGGGAAATTGGAGGACTGCCTTATATGTATTGCAAACGAAACTGTTCAACCGGCAGAGCAGGTCCCGGGCGCAGCAGGTCGGAGAGCAGCATTATGACCTGGGGAACGATCTGTACCGGGCCATGCTCGATCAGCGGTTGAATTATACGTGCGCCTATTGGAAGGACGCCACAGATCTCGATGAGGCGCAGGAGGCAAAGCTGGAAATGGTGTGCAAGAAGATCGACCTCCAGCCAAAGATGACGATCCTGGAGCTGGGGTGCGGTTGGGGAAGCTTTGCCAAGTATGCGGCTGAGCGATACGGCGCGCACGTGGTGGGGGTAAACATATCCAAAGAGCAGGTCGGGCTCGGCAGGAAGTTGTGCCGGGACCTGCCCGTTGAATTGCGGCTGCAGGATTACCGCGAGGTGGAGGGTCAATATGATGCGGTCATCTCCATCGGTATCCTCGAACACGTGGGATACAAGAATTACCGCACGTACATGGAAGTGGTGAATCGCTGCCTGAAAGATAGCGGCGTCGCTTTTATCCACACGATCGGGGCCAATGTCAGCACGACGCACGTCAACAGGTGGAGCGACAAGTATATCTTCCCCAACGGGATGCTGCCGTCCATTGCCCAGATCGCCAAGGCCATGGAGGGATTGTTCGTCATGGAGGACTGGCATAATTTCGGGCCGGATTACGACAAGACACTGATGGCCTGGTATGACAATTTTGACAAGGCCTGGCCCGCGTTGAAAGACCGGTACGGCGAGCGGTTTTACCGGATGTGGCGGTATTATTTGCTGAGCAGCGCGGGGGGATTCAGGTCGCGGAATACGCAGTTGTGGCAGATCGTCATGACGAAAAAGGGCACAGCTCAGCCCCAGTGCCGCCAGAGCTGAGGGCGAACCCCGTTTCATATGATTAACTCAAAGGTCATCATTGTCGGCGGCGGGCCTGCCGGCTCCACATGCGCATGGCGATTGCGTACACACGGCATCGAGTGCCTGGTCCTGGATAAGGAGGAGTTTCCCCGGCAAAAATTATGTGCGGGGTGGATCACGCCCCAGGCCATCAAGGACCTTGAGATCGATGTCGAGGCGTATCCGCTGAGTCTGAGAAGATTTGATCGATTTCACGTCCATATCTCCCGCAGGGATGTAACGCTCACGGTCCATCAGTTTGCCATTCGCCGGTATGAGTTTGACGAGTGGCTGCTCAAGCGCAGCGGCGCTGCAATGCAGATCCATGACGTAAAAGATATTAAAAAAGCAGGCGATTCGTATGTGATCGATGACCGCTACCGGTGTCACTATTTAGTCGGGGCAGGGGGTACCAATTGCCCGGTATACAGGACGTTTTTCAAGGGGCCCAATCCCCGGGCCAAAGATCGCTTAATCGTAACGCTGGAGGCGGAGTTTCCGTATGCGTATCAGGACTGCGATTGTCACCTCTGGTTTGTGCAGAACAAGCTCCCCGGCTACTCGTGGTACGTGCCCAAGGGCAACGGCTATGTCAATATCGGGATCGGCGGCTTCTCCGAGAGATTGAAGGCCAATAACGATACCATTCAAAGACACTGGGGCTTGTTTCTTAAAGAACTGGAGCGGCTCTCCCTGGTTACGAACTATCATGCCAGGGCCAAGGGGTATATGTATTATGTGAGAGATGGAGTGGATGTTGTGCATAAGGACGGCGTATTTCTCACGGGGGATGCCGCCGGTCTGGCGACCAGGGACATGGGGGAGGGCATCGGTCCGGCCGTTGAGAGCGGCATCTTGGCCGCCGATGCCATCATAACGGGTAAGCCATTTTCCCTCAGATCGGTCAAGCGATACAGCTTTCCGCGGTATTGGACGCTGTTTAAGGTAGGGGTCCTGTATTCCCTGAAGGGATTAAAAAAGTTCGGCAGGGCAAATCCGTATACTTGACTCTGCATGGAACCGATGTTGAAAGAGTTTCTCCTGGTGGTTCATGGTCACTGTTTCCGGGCACGGGGCGCTGCCATTGCCAAATGCCTTGTTTTAGTATAAGGTTGATACTCAAAAGCACTTGGTAAGAGAGAGGAGAACGTATGAGTGTACGAAGGAAACAGAGCATTGCTGCGGGAGTCGGGATTTGTGCTCTATTAGTTTTGTGCGGGTTTGGTGTTTTTCAGGCGATGGCGGCGGATCCGATCGTGGGTGAGTGGAACTATACGACTGCCAACCACTGGTCAAAAGGCCCTGTGCCGGCGGCCAAGCCGAGCAGCGGGGTCGTGGTTATTACGCAAGACGGTGACAAGTATACCATGGAGTTTAAATCGGGGATGGTGTTTAATCCTCCCGAATTAAAGCATTTCAAGGGTCATAAAAATGACCAGGATTACAGATTTTCAAATAGTGCGCGGACGGATGATGAAGGGGGCGTTGCCAAAAACAACTGTGATCTGAAGATGACGAGCCCCAATCAGCTTCAGGGGAAGTCATATTCACAGTGGAGCAATGGCGCCATGACGTTCAGCTGGGGATTTGATATTAGCTTAACGCGATAGGATGTTTAGATAGTTTGGTAGACAGAGGGGGGGGGCGGGGAACTACCCCCCCTTGACAGAAAGGAGGATAGTGCTATGGCGAAGGAGATTATTCTGTATAACCTGCGGGATGATGTGACGGAAGAGGATTATGTCAAGTGGTGTGAGTCGTATAAAGGCCCGTTATTGCTCTCTCTGGAGGGGGGCAAGAGCTTTACCCTCGTCAAGATGATGGGGGGCATCACGGGCAATGGGAAGGAAGGCACGACGCCGAATCCGACGAGTCCTCCCTACCAGTTTATCGGTATCATGGATATCACGAGCCTGGAAGAGTGGAACAAGGCCCATGATACCAAGGCGTTTAAGGAGGAATTCTTCCCCCAGTGGTTCTCCAAATGGGTGGCTGATTTTTATGTGCTGGGGGGTGAAGAGGTATATTTCGGGGAAAGCAAATAAGAGTGGGGAAAGAGAGGGTTTAGTCTCCGTTCTGTGCATCGGCTCTTGTGACGCTCAAGCAGTAACGCGTGTCGGTGTGCGCTGTGTGAGAATGTAACCGTTTTGGCAGTGGTTGAAATCAGCAACAGGATCTGGTCGGGTCCTGCTGCTGGTTTCTTTGTTCCTAATGCCGCGCATATCCCGGCGGGGAGGGGGCATATTCATCTTCATCCCAGAGGCGGTTTCTCGGATCAGCTTGACAGTACAGAATTCCTTTTCTGCACAGGACCTCATGCCATTCGTATTTAATGAGCGTTTTCTGGACCGGCCGCTTATCTGGATTGAAGGCAACCCTGATGGTGGGTGAGTAGTGTTCATCCCCAAAGCCCGTGCCGGCGCGCTCATCACTAAATGCCTCCGTTTTGCCCGGGGCAGATCTCTCGGCGGACGGCCCTGCCGGAGCGTCCTCATGCCTTTTGTACTCGTATAGCGGCTGCTCTTTTTCCCGGTAGACGGCGACGGCGATGACCCCCATGGCAGAGGAATCGCTGAAGGTCCGCATGGCATAGGAGTCGGCTATGTCTGTGAAGTAGAATTTGTGCACCGTATCGCTGGCAGTGCGCCACCCCTCATAGCGGCCATGACCGTAGCTGTTCACGATGTACATGGCTTCGTTGTTCTTAAGGTCCGATTTCTTCCCTGAAATGATGTTCCTGCCGTCAACGGCGATGACCACGCCGATCCGGTCGGGGGTCATATTGCGTATGCAAATGCCGTAGTGCTCGCCCCGTCTCGCCTCAAGGTAGTGCTTGATGATATGGGTTCCTCTTTTCCAGTACTCCTTGTGCGGGATAGTCAGGAAGGTGCCGCCATGATCCGAGACGATCTCGATGCTTACCGCTCCTCTGAGCGTGCTCCCGTCGTGGGGGTATACGGGTGCTGCTGCAACAGTCATGATGACTGCCAGGATGGATATGATGAGGTACCGCATGGTATTCTCCTTTCTCTTTGTCGTTAGCCTATTAGACACCAGCGGGTCGAAAAAAGTTCCCTCAGATAGGTCTTATGGGTTGGGGGATTTTCGCGATAGTTGAGTAGAATGGGTATTAACGATTTATTGACATATAATAAGCGCTATGCTACGTTTTTCTGTAAATCTGTTATTTATCTATACATAAATGTATTTCCGACTGAAATCAGACGCAGAGATATCGTATGAAACAAATATTATCAAAAGAACTATACTCTGCCCGTTATTCATTATCGTGCTCCTCGTAGTAATCCCCTTCATCATCTTTGCTGTCTATAAATATTTTGGTCACCAAGACTCGGTTTTGTTACTTATCTTAATCATCGGTTCTTTCATTTTTTTAATACTCTTTATGTTACCCATTCGGGCACTGGTAAATTGTGTTCTCACGAGAAACAAGCAGTATATTACATATCCCATCAGCGCAGTTATTATTAATGTGGCTATACTCTTAGGCTTATTGGTTTTAATGATAAAGAGCGGCATCATTTAACATATAATCATACCATGCCACAGCCGTCTTCTCGGCGCCCAGCACCGACGATAATGGTGTTGCTGTCCGTTGTCGAACTCACGCTGTATCCTGCATTACCATGACGCCTCCAATGCCGTTCATAGGCCTTGCACCAAACGGCACACGTCTCACCCATGAGGCTGAGGAATCAGTCTCAGCGTCTGACGCTCTCTGATTGTTTCTGGGTGTGGGATGATGGGCCTGCGGCAGGCTGGGAGTTTGATGGCTCCTGGCCTAGTGCTTCAGTTTCATATGCGCTTCTTTCTTTGCTTCCAGATCAGCGATTAATTGATCCACCAGGTTGATCAGGGGCGATGGGGGCAGGATGTCTCCCGCCATACAGTAGGCCTGCATGGCGCGCATGACCGTGCTGAAGTATCCTTCTGTTTCACGATTACAAATCGCCTCGAGCGGGCAGAGGTGACAGGTGTCATTGTACTCCACACAGAGGGCGACCTTTATCGTTGCCCCCTGAGCGATCACAATGAAGTGCTGTACAGTGTGCGCGGACTTGATGGCTTTCTTGATCCGCACCCACTTTTCTATGGCGAGGTCGAAGGCATTTTCCCCTGCTTCATACCGCTTGACCGTTTCCTCAAAGGTCATGAGATTCATCACACACCATCCCTTCCCATCTCCTCTGCTAAGATACCATCCCAGCACCGCATTCTCAATAGCTTTTTATGGCCATTGGTCTGTCTTTGCCTGCAATCGTAAAGACGTACGAGCCACGGACAGGAACGCCTGCTATTCAATCCAGTACACCAAGGCATCTGTCTCGGCCCTGTGGGACCTGAATGTGTATTCCTCGGATCCCGTATCTGGATAGCCAATGGGCATGCCGAGAATGAGGCGCTTGGTGTCAGGAATGGCGAGAAACCGTTTTATCTCCTGCGCATAATCGGTGGCAAAGGCCTGGGCTACCGTGCCGAGCCCTTTGGCATGGGCGGCAAGCATGAGGCTCTGGGCGAAGAGTCCCAAGTCAAACAAGGACCAGAGGGAGAGGGTGGCATCTTGGAACAGATAGATGACATGCGGTGCGCCATAGAACTGGTAATTTTCTTTCTTTATTTTCTTGATGTGATCAGGGTCTCCAAGGTCGACGCCGATGCTCGCACGGCGGTGTTTGAAATGATCCTCTATTCTGGCGGCTTCAGGTGGAGGCCACGATTGTGGTGCCGGTACATCGGGGCAGGGCAGAGCGTCCTTGGCTAGCAGTTTAAGGAGCATCTTAGAAAGGGCCTCTTTCTTTGCCCCTGAGCAGATGACGGCTTCCCACGGTTGGCTGTTTTTATAGGAAGGGCTCCATTTTGCGATATCGATCACCTCCATGAGGACTTCCCTGGGAAGAGGGTCGGGCTTGAATCGGCGTATGCTCTTCCTGGTCGTGATGCACTCTAGAGCGTCCATAGTTCCTCCTTTTTTATTGTATAATCACCGATCGCCCAAGGTGCAAGGCGTATGATGACACGGTGATGAAAAGGTATTTGATTTTGGTCGCCTTTCCAGGCACAATAGGGTTCCTTCAGGGAGTCCCTGTTCCCTGAGGCAACGGCCTGAAAAGGGGTACGGAGCGGATGAAGCACCTGAGAAAAACACAGCAGACGAGAAGCCTTTTTTACGGCTGGTATATCGTCTCCTCCGCTTTTGTCATCTTGTTCTTCAACGCAGGGGCGCGGTTTTCTTTCGGCGTGATGTTTAAACCGATGATCGAGGATTTCGGGTGGAGCCGCGGTTCACTCTCGCTTGTCTTCTTTCTCAATATGGCTTTTTATGCCTTCTCCCTCATCGTTGCCGGCAGATTGTATGACCGATACGGCCCGAAATGGGTCATTTGCATTTCAACCGTCTTGCTCTCGACGGGATTTATGCTCACCGCTTTCATTACTTCACTGTGGCAGTTCTTCGTTTTCTATGGCGTTGTAGCAGCCATGGGGCTGGGCGGCCCGTCTGTCTCCCTCATGGCGGCCATAACGAGCAAGTGGTTTGAAAGGTTGCGCGGCCTGGCCATTAGCATCGCGCTCACGGGCAGTTCTTTGGGACAGTTTGCCCTGGTTCCCCTCATCACGATCATAACACTGCGCCATGGCTGGCGCGTCTCGTACTTATCCATCGGTCTCGTTATGCTGGTGGTCAATATCATCCTCGCTGTGCTCGTCATGAGAGGAGACCCTGGTGACCTTGGGCAGCGGCCGTTTGGTTATAGGGGGAAGAAAGAGGGCGGAGCGGACAAACACGGTGCTTCAGGCACGGGGCTTCGGGATCTCGGGTTACGGGATGCCATGCACAGCCGCTCCTTTTGGCTCTTTTCTACCGTTATGTTCATCTGCGGGAGCGGTGATTTTCTCGTGGCGACTCACTTGATACCCCTGGTGACCGATCATGGCATTTCAGCCGTCACCGCGGGCCATATGCTGGCACTGTTTGGCCTAATGAGTTTGGCTGGGCTGCTGGTTGCCGGTCCTGTCTCGGATCTGATCGGGAACAAAATCCCCATTGCGGTTACCTTTCTGCTGCGGTTCTTCTTATTTCTGCTGGTCTTGCGATATCAAACCCTTGGATCGTTCTATGTCTTTGCCTTGCTCTTTGGCTTCACCCTCCTCATTACAGCCCCGCTTACTGCCACCCTGATGGGGAGGCTCTATGGATTCTCTCACGTCGGTCTGATTACGGGCTGTATCACCACCATTCACCACGTAGGAGGGGGGTTCTGGGCCTATATGGGAGGATTGATCTTCGACCAGACAGGGAGTTATCAACTGGCCTTTGTCCTTTCTGCGATTATGGCCCTGGCAGCATTCTTCAGCAGCATCTTTATTATTGAGAAGAGGCATCGGGTGGTTTCGCAACCATGATTTCGCGTGAACCTCAGGCTACAGCGCACTTGCCGCAGTCCTCATGGGCCAAGCGATGCTGACAAACCTGAAAGACCTCTCCCTCGAGGAGCTGGAGGCCTTCATAGCCGGGCTCGGCAAGGAGCAGTACCGGGCCAGGCAGATCATGCGGTGGCTCTACCGACACGGGGCGTCCTCGGTTGAGGAGATGACAGACCTGGCCAAGGAGCTGCGCGCAGAGTTGGGCCGCACGGCCCGCATTTCCTCCTTAGACCCCCTGGCGGTGGAGAGATCCCGGGATGGAACGAAGAAGTATCTTTTTGGACTACAGGACGGCAACGAGGTGGAGAGTGTGCTGATTCCCGATGATGGACGCCTTACCCTCTGCATCTCGGTGCAGGCGGGGTGTGCCATGGGGTGTCGCTTCTGCCTTACCGGTATGGGAGGGTTTGCCAGGGATCTCACCTCTGGAGAGATCCTGGATCAGGTCCTGGGGGTGATCCGGGGGCTCGGTCCGGGTGAACAGATCACCAACTGCGTCCTCATGGGGATGGGGGAGCCCCTGGCCAATTACGAGTGCGTCAAAAAGGCCCTTGGGATCATGGCCTCGGACCTGGGATTTGGCCTCTCACGCAGGAGGATTACCCTTTCCACGGTGGGGCTTATCCCGCAGATGAAGCGGTTGTTCGCAGAGGGGGTCCCCTGCCGGCTGGCGATCTCCCTCAACGCCGCGGCCCAGAAGGTCCGGGAATACCTGATGCCTATTGCCCGGAGATATCCCTTGAGCGTCCTCTTGGCGGCGTGTCGTGCCTTCCCCCTCCCGCCTCGGGAGCGGATCACATTCGAATATGTCATGATTCAGGGGGTAAACGATGCCGAGGGGGATGCGAAGAGATTGACCCAGATCCTCAGAGGAATCCGCTGCAAGGTGAACCTCATCCCTTTGAACGAATGCCCAGGGATTCCCTTTCGCCGGCCGCGGGGAACGTCGGTCCTTCTTTTTCAGAAGATTTTGATTGAGGGGGGGTACACGACCATCATCAGGGAGAGCAGAGGGGGTGCAATCTCAGCCGCCTGTGGTCAGCTGCGGGGAAAAATTAGAGAATCTTGATCTCCCCATCGCGCACGCCGGCAAGGCTTCGGCGCATCACCCGCAAGGCACTTTCACGTGCCTCTTCCCCTGAGGTTATCTTCAAAACGATCCCCTTGACCCTCCCCTTCACCCCCTGGGCGAAGGTCTCGGTGAGCTTTTCAGTGAGGTGGGAGTCTTCCGGGGGCTTTACCCCCGCCAGAAAAAGCCAGAACTCATCCCCCTCGATCTCGCAGATATCCCGCTCGCCCAGGGTCACCCGCTCTTTTACCTCCTTCAAGGCAGAGAATTCACCCTGAAAGCAGAGGATGAGAGAGGGGAGGGAGGGAGATTCGCTATAGAGGGCGTAAATATGTGAGAGGAAATGGGCGGGCACCGCCTTTTCTTTTTGTACCCGTTGTTCCCGTTCCCATTGACTGTGATTTTGCTCAAAAAAGCGGTAATCCTTCCGGAACATCAGGGAGAGTTCCTCCAACTCCCTCTGCCCTTGCGGGTCCAATTGCGTATGTCCCCTGTACTTATGCCGCAATGTCTGCTGCAAGGTTCTACCCTCGGCGATCTTGGCACCGGCCGTCTTATATATCTCCTTGATATCTCTGGCAGCCGTCGGTGAGTACCCCCGCTTCGGGTTAAAGACCCGGCACAACTGCTGAAACTCATCATACGTATCCTCGAGGAAGTGCAGGACCCCCTTCAGACTCCGCTCCAGGCTTTGGGCCTGTCTCTTGATGTTTGCTTCTTGCAGGGACATGGTATTAGGCTGATCCCTCCGCGTGCCGCAGGGAGTCCGTGTTGTCTCCCACCGAATCTGCCAGGGCCAGTTTGAAGACCTCATCGGCGGCTTCCACAAAGACGAACTCCAACCCTTCTTTGAGTTCCTCCCCGATCTCCTCCACATCGCCTCGGTTGCGCAGGGGGAGGATCACTTTCTTGATCCCCGCTGCCTTGGCCGCCAGGATCTTCTCCTTGATGCCTCCCACCGGTAGAACGAGCCCGCTCAAGGTGATCTCCCCCGTCATGGCCACATCGTTTCTCACCGGCCTCCCGGTAAGCTCAGAGGCCAGGGCGCAGGCAATGGTGACCCCTGCTGAGGGGCCGTCTTTGGGGATGGCGCCGGCGGGGACGTGGACGTGCAGGTCGTACTTTTCAAAGAAGTCCCGCTCGATCTTGAGTTCATCGGCCTTGGTGCGTACGTAGCTCAAGGCCGCCTTGGCCGATTCCTGCATGACCTCTCCCAATTGTCCGGTGAGGGCAAGCCCCTTCTTGCCGGGCATCTTCGTCGCCTCGACAAAGAGGATGTCGCCTCCTGCCTCGGTCCAGGCCAAACCAGTAGCCACCCCGGGCCGGGAGGTGCGCATGGCCACCTCGGGGAAATAGCGTTCGGGCCCGAGGTACTCACGCAGGGATTCAGGGGTAATGGTGTCCCCGGTTTTTTCCCCTTGCCCCTTTTTGAAGGCTACTTTGCGGCAGACCCGGGCGATTTGCCGCTCCAGGTTTCTCACTCCCGCTTCTTTGGTATAGGAGGAGACGAGTTTTTTGATCCCCCCTTCGGCGAATGTTACATCGCCCTTTTCCAAGCCGTGTTCTTCCATCTGTTTGGGGATCAGATATTTCTGGGCAATAGCGATTTTCTCGTGCTCGGTGTAGCCAGGCAGTGCCAGGATTTCCATCCGGTCACGCAGGGCGGGGTGTATGGTCTCTAGGACATTGGCGGTGGTGATGAAGAAGATCTTGGAAAGGTCGAAGGGGAGGTCGAGGTAGTTATCTCTGAAGGTGGTATTTTGCTCCGGGTCGAGGACCTCCAGGAGGGCAGAGGATGGATCTCCGCGGAAATCGGCCCCCACCTTATCGATCTCATCGAGCATGAAGACCGGATTCCGGGATTCTGCCCTCCTCATGCTCTGGATGATATTCCCCGGCAGAGCCCCGATATAGGTCCGTCGATGTCCCCGGATCTCCGCCTCATCACGCATCCCACCGAGGGAGAGCCTGATGAATTTTCTCTCCAATGCCCTGGCGATGGACTGGCCGAGGGATGTTTTGCCAACCCCCGGGGGGCCGGCAAAGCAGAGGATAGGACCCTTCATCTCTTCCCTGAGCTTTCTCACTGCCAGGTATTCGAGGATACGTTCCTTGACTTCCTTGAGATCGTAGTGGTCTTCGTCCAAAATCCGTTTGGCCCTGTCCAGATCCATATTGTCCTGGGTCTCACGGGTCCAGGGGAGTTCGGTCAACCACTCGAGGTAGGTTCTGATGACCCCATATTCGGGAGAGGCCGTGGGGACCTTCTCAAGGCGGCTCAACTCCCGTTCGGCCTCTTTCAGGACATACTCGGGGAGGTTGGCCGCCTCCATCTTTTCGCGGAACTCCTTGATCTCCACTTGCACCTCGTCCTCTTCCCCCAGCTCTTGTTTGATGGCCTTGAGCTGCTCGCGGAGGACGAACTCCCGCTGCCCCTTGGTCATCTTATCCTGGACCTCGGACTGTATCTTGGTGCCCAGCTCCAGGAGCTCAACCTCCCGTTGGAGGATGGCGGAGATCTTTTTCAGCTTTTCTTCAGCAGATTCCAATTCGAGGATTTGCTGTTTATCCTCAGGCTGCATCTTGATCAACGTCGCAATGAAGTAGACCAGGCGGAAGGGATCTTCGATGTTCATGGCTGCTGCCTGGAGTTCGTCGGGGATGTAGGGGACAAGGCTGATCATCTTCTGATACTGGGCCAGGACGGCACGCATGAGGGCCTCTACCCGTTCATTCTGCTCCGCCCGTTCCTCCAGTACCTGGATCTGCGCCTTGGAGAAGGGTTCGTTTTGGGTCATTGAGGTAATGCTGATCTTGGCCAACCCCTGCGTCACCATGCGCATGGTGCCATCGGGGAATTTCAGCATCCGGTGGATAAGGACGGCAGACCCCGTGTGGTAAAAATCCCCCTTTTCCTTGTCCTTGAGCATAACTGCCCCGGCGATGCGCTCATGGGAGAGGGCGTCATCGACGGCAGCGATGAGATGAGGGTCTTTAAGAATTAGAGGGACCAAGGTATGGGGATAGATGACCGTATCCTCCATGAGCAGAATCGGAAGCTCAGGGGGGATCTTCGGGGCTTCTCCTTCGTCGGTTATCCCGAGGACTTCCGGTGGTGCCTCTTCCTTCTTTTCGTTCATAGCTTCACCCTTACGTGATGTTGATCGTTATCTTTTTCCGCTCTGCAGGAGGAGAGGAGCGCTTCATGATAGTGATGGTCAAAAGGCCATCCTTGTACAGGGCCTTGATCGTTCCCTCATCGGTTCCGCGTGGGAGGGGGAAGCTGCGCTCGAACTCATTATAGTTGATCTCTGCCTGATGGTAGGTGCGCCACTTCCCCTCGAACTCATCTCTCCGGATTCCCCTGATTGTCAAGATTCCCTTGTTTGTGGTGACGGTGAAATCCCCTTTACGCACGCCCGCAAGTTCCAGCTTGATCACCCAGGTCTCATCCGTCTCATAAACATCGGCCAGGGGTTGCCACCTCCCCTCTGCTGCGGGACAGATCTTGCTGGGAGTGAAGTGGTCGAAGAAATGCCGTTCAGCCTGGAGGTGTAGTTTTCTCAACTCCTCAAAAAGGTCTTCTGCCTCCTTGAACATCGTTCTGTCTCCCTCCTGCAGTTTCAATA
>CAYWLI010000051.1:0-15711 GCA_964459135.1 uncultured Thermodesulfobacteriota bacterium
ACGGTAAAACCGGCCAGCTCAAAATCCCCCTCGTGATAAAAGCCGGGCATCTCCGCCGTCTCCCCCCCCACCAGGGCACACCCCGCTTCGATACACCCCTGGGCAATCCCTTCAATGATCTCCTTCCCCTGATTCAGATCAAGGCGGGCAGTGGCAAGGTAATCGAGAAAAAAGAGAGGGGCGGCGCCCGTCACCACCACATCGTTAACGCACATGGCCACCAGGTCGACGCCGATGGTATCGTATTTGCCTACCAGCGAGGCCACCCGCAACTTCGTCCCCACCCCATCAGTAGCGGCAACCAATATCGGACGCCGATAGGCCGATACATCAGGGGCAAAAAGTGCGGCAAACCCCCCGATACCACCCCGCACACCCGCAGTGGAGGTGCGCTGGGCCAGGGGCTTGATCAACTCCACAAACCGATCCCCTTGCTCGATATCCACCCCGGCATCTTTGTATAAGAGGGTCTTCTTTGTCAAAAACAAATGCTCCGTAATGTATTATGAAGAGTCCAGTTCATTGTACACTAAAAAATAGTCCTATTGCAATAAAAAGGAGCTAAACAATTGGATGTATCACGATATGTGATGGGATTATGGCTTTTTAACTGTCCTCTTTGAAACGCTCATTGCCGAGCTGAGCGGAATCCGGGTAACTGAGAAATGTTTATATTTTGGTGTTAGGCGGATTCCCGCTCTGGTCCCGCTAAGCGGGATTCGCGCCTGTTTGTTATCTTAAGGCGGCTGAACAATATTATGATGCCGCTGCTTCAATGGGAAGCTCAGGATGCCTGCTCCACTCTTCCATTGAACCGTCGTACAAAACGACATTGTTGTACCCCAGCATAAGGAGGATAAACGCGTCGCACGATCCTGCTATTCCCCCTCCGCAATAGGTAATAATTCTCTTGTGTTTATTAATTCCGGTTTTTGCAAATAGTGCTTCCAACGTTTCAAAAGGCAGAAATGTGTTTTCATCAGGATCGACAAGGCAATGTGACGGAACAGTAAGGCTTGTGGGGATATGACCTTTTTCAAAGATCTCTTCTTCAAGGGCGCAAATGATATATGCATCTTTATTATGTATAGCTTGCAGCACCTCTTCTTTGGCGGTAAAAAGAGACGGCGTGTGGGGTTTGCACGTGAAAGCGGCATATGGATATGAAACCTTCTCAGCCGTTACGGGTTTTTTATCCTTAACCCATTTTATCCAGCCGCCATCCAGAACCGCGGCATTATTAAACCCGAACTCTTTCAGCATAATCCACAGCCTCGACGCCCACATTGATGTCGCCCTGTCATAGATAACAATGGTGGAGCCATCACCGACACCGTTGCGCGACATGACATCGGCAAACTGGGATGCAGACGGCATCATAAAGGGAATATCCGTTGTCTTATCAGACAACTCCTCCAGAAGATCCACAAATAGGCTTCCGGGAATATGGGACTCTTCCCAGGCAGACCGGCCGCTTGTCAAAGAAACGCCGTCTTCCGTGTATTCAAGAAAGTAATGAGAATCAATAATCCGCACATCAGGGTTCTGAAGGTTCTCCTCCAACCAATCCGTGCCAACGATAACTCCAGGAAGTTTTGTGTTCATTATGAACGATTATCCTTTCTATCAATGTATGTTTGTTTTTTACACAAGACGAAAAAGGACATTGTTCAAAATTATCAAATTTATTCACAAACGTCTATCCTTCTTATCGCACATCGCTATCTCTGCTATCTCCGCCATTGGAATTTCTAAAGTGAAAGTTTTGAACAACGTCCCCTTGGAGTCTTCCCGTTTCATTTCTTGTAGGTCGAACAGGCGGCGGATGACCTGCCCCGAAGGGGCCCGATCCATCCGCTGGTTCGGGAGGCGCTGTGCGCCGAGCGAACCAGCTCAGGGCAGCCGCCGCCTGTTCAGGGGACGCGCAGCGTCCCCTGAACACCTGCATCACCGGGCTTCCCCAGAGCGGCAGCGGCGGGGAAGCTCCGGTGTATGTATTTGTTGGGCTTGTACTACCTATTAGCAATTGCCTTCTTGAACATATAGATCGCCCACCCAAACGTCTCTCGTCCCCATCTCAGGTAGTTTTCCCTATTCTCATGTACTCGTTTCAGCACTTCTTCCACATCAGCATCGTCCGGGTTTTTACTCGCCCACTCATTCGCTGCATACCACTGCAACCCTTCATACTTGTCCCAATCATCTTGGTTGCTTACTAACGTGTAAACAAGCTTCAAACCAAGCTCTTGCCCAACCTTCATATTCTCGTAATGCGTACCATATGCGCTACGTTCTTCACCGATAGCCTCCAAATAACCAGCCGTCGGCTCTCGTTGCCAATACGGCTCCCCAACAATCACCCAACCGTCTGGTGCTGCCATTTCACTCAACGCTATTAGCGTCTCTCTATGCCCGTCAAAGATCCAACTCGCCCCAATACAGGCCACTAAGTTGAAATCTCCCTGCGCTTTTGGCTCATAATCCGCTCCGTCCATCTCCACGAAATTCAACTGAGCATTTGGAATACGTTCCTGATGTTTTTTCTTGGCTTCTATAATACAATACGGTGAAAGATCAATTCCTATACCTTCAATATCATATCGCTCCGCCAACCGAATGATAAATTCTCCCTTACCTGTGGCAATCTCAAGCACACGATCTTTAGGCTCCAATCGTAGGAGCGCGATCAACTCCTCGAACTTTTCAATACTCATCGGGTTGCAGAAAACATGTTCCCGATGCGTAATGTCAAAAAATTTCCATAGCTCCATTTTCAGCCTCTTTCTCTATAAGCTGCCCAACATAGAGTAGACTGACCAGTATAAGACGCTTGATAGAATGATTTGCCAGTCTAATACGCCAAAAATCCTAACCCTAGTATCTGTATTAAATGGTTAGTTTTTAATACCTTGCGTGTTTTTGCTCTGGACGGGTGGTGTCTTATACTGATCAGTATAAGACACCACCTAAATCTCGTCCATCGGGCTCCGCACGCCCTTCGGGCCCTGATTCAGTACATGGATGTAGACTCTTGTGGTCTTCACATCCTTGTGCCCGAGCAATTCCTGAATACTGAAAAGAAACTAAAGCCTCCAAAGGGTATAATACTCCCTTGAAGGCTCAATTATTTCCACCTTAGAAACCCCATCTCATAACCACCCCCAGAAGGTTGAAGAATAGGTTATGTAAAACCTCAATGTGTTTAAAAAAATAGCCAAAAATGTATCTAGAGTCAAGAAAATTCTTTCAACGTGACTGTAGATCAGCTTTTTTACCAAAATCAAAGCATAAAGATGCGACCTTCTTCCCTCTCCTGTCTGGATTTTACATATCTAAAATGCTTGACAAAATGGGCACACTGGCTATAATGGTTTTCGTTTATTTTATTAAACAAATTTCTTTTTATAGTATTCTTTCCCTGATTTATGAAGATCGGTGAGCGAATTCGCAATTTAAGGCAGTCGAGCAACCTGACCCAGGAGGAACTGGCTGAGCGGGCTGGGTTGACCAAGGGGTTCATCTCCCAAATCGAGAGGGATTTGACCTCGATTTCCTTGGACAGCCTTATCCAGCTTCTGAAGGCGTTGGATGAAAACATCTCCGATTTCTTCCGCGAAGCCTCGGCGGAAAAGATCGTCTATCGGGAACAGGATCGCGTGCCGATTGACAAGGAGAAGATCGAAAAATTCGAGCTTTTGATCCCCGGCTCTACCAATCGACGTTTTGAGCCTGTGCTCCTCACCCTCGAACAGGGGCAAGCAACGCCGAAAGAAAGACCCCATGAGGGAGAGGAATTTGGATATGTCCTTCGTGGCAGGGTAGACCTCCGATTCGGGATGGAGGTTCAGAAACTGAAGAAAGGGGAATGTTTCTACTTCTCGGCGGAAAAAGAACACTGGCTGCAAAACACGAGTTCTCAAAGCGCAGTCGTGCTCTGGATCAGTTCCCCCCCCTATTTCTAAGGGCTGATAATCGATCATGGCTAGCGTCTTGATCATAGGGGCAGGTGGTGTCGGTACCGTTGTGGCTCACAAAGTTGCAAACGTGCCACAGGTGTTCACTGATATCACGCTGGCAAGCCGTACCAAATCAAAGTGTGATGCCATTGCTGCAGCAGTGGGCGGCAATAAGATTAAGACCGCTCAGGTCGATGCTGACAATGTTCGCCTATTAGTTGCATTATTTAAAACCGTTAAACCGCACATAGTAATCAATGTGGCGCTCCCGTATCAGGATTTGACCATTATGGATGCTTGCCTTGAAACAGGAGTGCATTATCTGGATACTGCAAATTATGAACCACCCGATGTCGCTCAATTTGAATATAGATGGCAATGGGCGTACCATGACCGATTTAAGAAGGCAGGCCTCACCGCCATTCTAGGATGCGGTTTTGATCCGGGCGCAACAGGCGTCTTCACCGCGTATGCTGCCAAGCATCATTTTGACGAAATCCATTATCTTGACATCGTCGATTGCAATGCAGGGGACCATGGAAAACCCTTTGCAACCAATTTTAATCCTGAAATCAATATCCGTGAAATCACCCAAAAAGGTAAATACTGGGAACAAGGGAAATGGATTGAAACCGAACCCCACGAAATTCATATGGCGCTCAATTATCCGAATATCGGACCCCGCGAGTCGTATCTCATCTACCACGAAGAATTGGAATCATTGGTGAAGCATTTTCCTGCGCTCAAACGAGCTCGATTTTGGATGACGTTTGGACAAGAGTACTTAACCCATTTACGGGTGATTCAAAATATCGGCATGGCCAGTATTACCCCTATCGTGTATGAGGGCAAGGAAATTGTCCCTCTTCAATTCCTCAAAGCGGTATTACCCAATCCCGGTGAACTCGGCGAAGGGTATACAGGTGAAACCTCCATTGGGTGCCGGATCAGAGGTATGAAGAATGACAAAGAGAAAACATACTATATCTATAATAATTGCAAGCACCAGGATGCCTATCAGGAAACCGGTGCGCAAGGCGTAAGCTATACCACGGGAGTGCCCGCAATGATCGGCGCCATGCTGTGTATTGCCGGTCAATGGAAAAAGCCCGGCGTGTTTAATGTTGAAGAATGTGATCCGGATCCATTCATGGAACAATTGAATATCCACGGACTTCCGTGGCACGAACTGAACGATATCGATTTAGAAGTATAAACCACCAATGTCTATCGACTTCAGTAAAATCCCCACGCCGTGCTATGTGATTGATGAGCTTTTATTGCGCAATAACCTCGCATTAATCAAACAGGTTCAAGAGGCTGCCCACATTGATATCCTCGTGGCGTTTAAAGCCTTCGCGAATTGGGGTGTATTCCCGATCTTTAAGGAATACGGTTTGGGCGCTTCGGTAAGTTCCGTCAATGAAGCGCGATTGGCATATGAGGAACTCGGGGTAAAAGCACATATCTATTCCCCTGCGTATGAAGATAAGTCTCTCGCAGATATTCTAAAATATAGCAGTCATATTTCCTTCAATTCCATACACCAATTGCAACAGTATGGTAAGCGTGCGAGTCAACATAGTGTCTCAATTGGCTTGCGTGTCAATCCTGAATTTTCCGATACCCCCTATGACATGTATAATCCTTGCAAACCCGGTTCTCGATTCGGCATTACTGCTGAACAGCTTGGCGATGCTGTGCCGCAGGGGGTGGAAGGATTTCATTTTCATACCTTGTTCGAAGCGGATTCCTTTGCACTAGAAAAAGAGTTGGCTGTCTTTGTAGAGAAATTTGGCGCGTTCTTGCCTCAGCTCACATGGGTGAATATGGGTGGCGGTCATCTCATGACAAGAAGGGGTTACGATATCGATCATTTGATTACAATCTTACTGGATTTTAAACATAAGTATGATGTGAAAATCATCTTAGAACCCGGCAGCGCTTTTACGTATCAAACAGGCTACTTAGTATCTACGATATTAGATATCGTTGAAAATAGGGGTATCAAAACGGCGATGCTCGATGTTTCATTTACGTGCCATATGCCCGATTGCCTGGAAATGCCTTATAAACCCGATATCTTAGGGGCTACGGATGAAAAGACAGGAAAACCAACATACAGAATGGGGGGGATTAGTTGTTTGGCAGGCGACTATATGGGGGATTGGTCATTTGATAACGAACTGAAACCCGGGGATAAAATCATATTTGACGACATGATCCATTACACGACGGTAAAAACGACCATGTTCAATGGCGTCGGTCATCCGTGCATTGGGATATGGAGTGAAGGGTCAGGATTTAGATTAATCAAAGCATTTGATTATCAGGACTACAAAAATAGATTATCTTGATACTGCCCCCCTGAGCTTCCTATCTGAGTCTAAACCATTCCTCTTCCAATGATGCGCTTTTCCACAGTTCTCCCTGAAAAATCTATACAAAAACAAGAGGTTATAAAAATCAGGGTGGGCACAGGTGGCAGCCATCGAAAGCCTTGCAATTTTAAAAAAAACACTTGACAATTTTGGAAAGGATGCTATAATAAATCAAGTTTAGTTTATTAAACTTATTTCTTTGTATAGTGTGCTCTCTTGATTACGAAGATAGGAGGGCACATTTGGATTTTGAGACAGGCGGGTAGGCCGGGGCAGGAAGAACTGGCCGAAGATAGTAGATTTACTAAAGGGGTATCTCCTAGATAAAACGGCTGCTGACGTCCATCTCCGAGGCAAACAGGACGCGTGAGGTGAGGATGTTTACACAAAAACCCACTCCCTGTTGTCTGGCAGGCCAGCCTCTGTGATCGCTGGCAATGCGAACAGGCTTGAGAACGGAGAAGAAAGATGATCTTCAAAATGCCTAACCAATATTTTTTGACGTGCGGTGCGTCGGATGGCTATACGCCTCTCAACGCGTTTGACGGGGCCTTGCTTCATGCGGGAATCGGCAACACAAACATCGTCAAGATGTCCAGCATCGTGCCACCCCACTGCACAATGGTCGACCCAATCGCCTTGCCACCCGGTGCCCTTGTCCCGGCTGCGTATGCCGCCATCACCAGCGATGTGCCCGGAGAGATCATCTCAGCCGGCGTCGCTCTAGCTCTGCCCGAGGATGAAAATCAGAATGGGCTGATCATGGAATATTCGGCCAAAGGAGAACGGCGTCAGATCGAGGAAACCGTCCGGACTATGGCCGTGGAAGGAATGATGCTTCGCGGATGGGAGATCAAAGATCTTAAGTCAATCGCCATAGAATATACCGTTGGAAAAATTGGGTCGACCCTGGCCGCGGTGGTCCTCTGGGACTCCGAGGAAGAGATAGGTGCGTGAATCTGCATGGAGCCCCAGTTTACCTCGCGCACGTTCCTCGCCGCCGATTCCCCGTATGATGAAAGTCCCGCCGTCATCATTGGTTGTCCGTTAGATAGTACCGCTACCTTTCGACCGGGGACCAGATTCGGCCCCCAGGCCATTCGCGATGCCTCCTGGGGATTGGAAACCTACAGCCCTGCTTTGGACAGAGATCTGGAAGACCTCAAGATCTGCGATGTCGGTGATCTCATGCTCCCGCATGGCAACATGGATGGTGCCCTGGAGGCGATACAGGGTTACGTAGCCACCATCATGGGAGACGGCAAGTTTCCCATCCTCCTCGGGGGGGAACACCTCATCTCCCTCCCCGTTGTCAAGGAGGTGGTCAAACACCACCCTTCGCTGGTCGTGATTCAGCTCGATGCCCATACCGATTTGCTTCAAGAATATGAGGGAGACCACCTGTCCCATGCTACCGTGATGAGGAGAATCGTCAACCTCCTGGGAGATGAGAACATCTGCCAGCTCGGCATCAGGTCGGGCACCAAGGAAGAGATACGTTCCGCGAAAGCTATGGGGAGCTTCAGTGATATAGGGGAAACCCTCCGTCGGACAGCGGGACGGCCAGTCTACCTCACCGTGGACCTTGACATCCTCGATCCAGGGGTCGCCCCGGGGGTCGGCACCCCCGAGCCCGGGGGGCTTACCTTTGGCGAAGTCATCTCCCTCATCTCACAGATGCATGCCCTCCACGTGGTGGGGTTTGATATCGTTGAACTGAGCCCACCCTACGATCCCACCCAACAGTCCGCCATGGCCGCGGCCAAGCTCACGAGGGAACTCATCCTTCAGTTCTGCTGGAATCAAAACCGTTCATAAGTCGCCTGTGGACTTGCCATGAAGCGAGAATTCAGGTAAGGATGGAGGATACGCGTTTCTGCATGGGGAGGTCATGGATTACGACGTCATCATCATCGGCGCTGGCTTAGGCGGACTAGTATGCGGCACGCTCCTTGCCCGCAAGGGGTTGCGGGTGGCCATCTTTGAAAAGAAGGCCACGGTCGGAGGGTGTTGCACCTCATTCACGCGCAAGGGCTTCACCTTTGACCTCTCCGTTCAGTCCATCGGGGGGTGCAGGGAGGGGGGAAGGGTGTGGAGGATATTGGATGATCTCCGGGTGCGGGACAGCATAGAACTGTTCCCCCTCGAGCCGGCCCGCGAGTACCACTTTCCCGATATGAGGATCCTACAATATGCCGACCTGGACGCCCATGTGGACTATCTCTCATCCCTCTTCCCCCAGGAGCGGGATGGGATCAGGGCGGTGTACCAGATCTACCGCTCCCTCTCCGAGGAGATAGACCGTTTCCCCTACTCCCTCTCCTGGTTTGACCCCTCACACTTTGAGCGGGAATTCCCCTTTACCTATCGTTATCGAGAGGAGACCCTGCAGGATGTGCTGGATGCGTACATCAAGGACCACCGGCTCAAGGTAATCCTGGGGGTACGCAGCTCATATGCACTGCTCCCCCCCAGCAGCTTCTCGGTCATCGCTATGGCCTCTCTCGAAATGAGCTACTTGCAGGGGGGCGTGGCTGTCCTGAAGGGAAAAATGGAAGACCTACCCCTGCTCCTGGCCAAGGGGTTCCTGAAACAAGGTGGGACGCTTCACACGCGGCACGAGATCAAGGCAATTATGGTGGAAGAGGGAAAGGCGATAGGGGTGCGGCTCAAGGGGGGGGAGACGGCCACTGCCCATGTCGTGGTCTCCAACGCCGATGCCACCGCCACCTACTTGCGGATGATCGGGGAGGAGTCACTCCCCCCTGGCTGGATTAAGAGGTTGAAGGGGATGAAACCCTCTTTTTCCTATTTTATCATCTATCTGGGGATCGAGGGGCAACTGGATCTCTCATGCTCCAACAACGAGGTCTTCCCCCAATACGATGTGGAGGAGGAGTACCGGTTCCTGGAAGAGGGACAGATCCCCCCTTCCCCCCCCTACTACCTCCTTGCCCCCTCTCAGGTAAACCCCTCTCATGCCCCCGAGGGGCACAGCACCGTGTGCCTGAGCTACAAGGCCCCCTATCGCCTCGTGGGGGGATGGGACTCAGGGGCCAAGGAGACCTTCAGTGAGCGGCTTCTTGCCCAGGCCGAAGGGTTGATACCTAATCTGCGCAGCAAGATCGTCCTGGACGTCAGCGCCTCCCCCCTCACCATTGAGCGGATGACGGGCAACCGGTGGGGGGCGGCCTATGGATGGGCCCAGATCCCCCGGCAGGCGGGGATCTATCGGTTGAACCGGGTCTCCCCCATCGATGGGCTCTACCTGGCCGGCCATTGGACCGCCCCCGGGGGAGGCGTAGCCGCAGCCATGGCCTCAGGACAGATCACCGCCGACGTGATAGAGAACCGATTAAAGGAGGAAGGATGAAACTGATCAAGGGGTTTGTTATTGTTATCGTTATGCTTGCGCTGACCGTGGGATGTGTGCCGAAGAGAATACCGGAGGAAAAGGGGGAGCGGATACCCCTCTCCCAGGTCCTCCCGTATACCCTCAGCAGATACGAGGGGATCAACACCCTGCAGTCTCGGCTCTTCGTCCAACTCGAACTGAGGGATGAGTACTACGTCCTGCAAGGGGTCCTCCTCTATGAGAGGCCCGCCCGTCTGCGCCTGCGGCTTACCACGAATTTCGGCGGGACGGTCGGGGAGGTAATCTACAACGAAGGTATGATCTTTATCCTCCTCCCTTCTGAAGGGAAGATCTATCAGGGATGGATAGAGGAAGGGGAGAATCCGAAAGCCGAAACCCTCTTTCTCATTATGGCATTCAGCGATGACGATGAGACGGAGGGATTGGGATTCCCCACGCGCATCTCCGGTGACGGAGAGGGGATGGGGATCAGATTCGACATGAAGCTCAAGAACCCCCAGGTGGACCTCCCCCTGCCCGAACGTGCCTTTTTCCCCCCCCTGGGGGGGTGGGAGATCCACCCGCTGGAGGATCTGAAGGACCTCCTGAACAAGATCGAGGCTGGGGCGGGGTCATGAAGATCAAGTTTATCGTCCCCCGCTGGCCAAAAGACAGCTTCTGGGACGTCATCACCTTTAAGTTCCCCACGTTGAGCAACACCCTTCTGGCCGCCCTGACCCCCCCTGAGCACGAGGTCACGATACACGACGAGAGCATCGCACCCCTGGACTTCGACGAGGCGTGCGATCTCGTCGCCGTCACCGCCATGACCCCCCTGGCTCCGCGAGGGTATGATATCGCTGATGAATATCGGCGGCGGAAAGTACAGGTGGTCATGGGAGGGATGCACCCCACCTGGCTCCCCGAGGAGGCCATCACTCACTGCGATGCAGTAGTCATCGGCGAGGCCGATGAGATCTGGGCCAAGGTGGTGAGGGATGCCGAGAGGGGAAAGCTGAAGCGCTTCTACCAGCAGAAAGGCAGGACTGACCTCTCCCATCTCCCCTTGCCCCGGCGGGAGCTCCTCCCATCGAAGGGATATTTCTTTGAGAACACCATCCAGACCACCCGCGGATGCCCGTTCGACTGCGAATTCTGCTCGGTGACGGCCATCTACGGGGGGACCTATCGAACCCGCCCCGTCAAGGAGGTAGAACGGGAGATCCAAGCTCTGCGGCGGGCTCAGGCCTATATCTTCTTCGTCGACGACAACATCGTGGGGGACATGCGCTACGCCCGTGAGCTCTTCAGCATGCTCTCTCAGTACCGTCTGCGGTGGGTCAGCCAGGGCCCCATCTCCATCGCCCAGAACGAGAAACTGGTCCGTCTCATGGCCCAGGCGGGATGCCACGGGATGTTCATCGGCTTTGAGAGCCTCAGCCCTGAAAACCTGGCGCTGATGGGGAAAAAGACCAATAAGGTGGAACGCTACGAGGCGGGGATCAAGCGCTTCCACGATCACGGGATCGGGATCCACGCCTCCTTCGTCTTCGGGTATGACTATGACGACCCCTCGGTCTTTGAGGAATTTATTGCATTCGCGAATAGAAATAAGGTCGACGGCGCCTTCCTGCCTCTATTGACCCCCTTCCCCGGAACCAGGATCCATCAGCGCCTGAAAGAAGAGGGGAGGATCATCACCGAGGACTGGAGCCAATACGACATGGCCACCGTGGTCTTCAGGCCCAAGGGGATGACCGTCGAAGAGCTGCAGGAGGGGTTCTGGTGGGTCAACAAGGAATTCTACTCCGTGCGCTCCATGGTGAGGAGGATCTTTCAGCCGTTTGCCATGCGCCGCAGTCTCATTATCTTCGGCCCCTCGAACATCGGGCAGTGGCCCGCAGTGCGCAAGGCCGAGCGGTATTTCTACCGGGAGGGGGGCAGTGCTTGAGTACCTCTTAAAAAAGGCCGCCCGCCTCTCCGCTCAACACCCCAAAGGGATCCTGATCATCTTCCTCCTGGTCCTCTGCGCAGCCTTTGTGATCACCGGAAGGCTGCAATTTGAGGCCGATTGGCTGCAGTTGCTTCCCGCAGACCGCGGTGCGCTCAAGGTCTTGGTGGAGGACCTGAAGGGCTTCAGCCGCCTGGAGCGCCTCTATATCCTGGTGGAGGGGGAGAAAAAATCCGATCTCATTGAGGCCGCCCAGGGGCTGAGGAGTTCCCTGGCGGATGTGGAGATAGGGGGAACCCCGGCCTTCAAACAGGTCTCATCGGGGATGGGAACGGACATGGAAGGGTGGGAAAAGGTTCTGACCCTCTATCTCTCACACCCCCAGCTCTTTCTCCAGGGGGAGACTATTGAGGAGTTCAAGAAACAGCTCTCCGATCAAGAGATCCAATCCAAGGTTCGCCAGGCCAAAGGCCTCCTCACGAGCACCCTTGCTCCGGGATGGCGGGGGATCATCCAAGCAGACCCCTTGGCTATGCGGGAGCTTCTCTTTAAGCAATTGCAAGGGGGATCGCCCTGGGCCCCTTCCCTTGCCGAGGGGTACCTCCTCTCACCGGACGGGAAGGCCCTGCTTATGGTGGCAGACCCTTCCTTCACCTCGGCGGACGTGAGGTCTGCGCAGGCATTGGTCCAAAAACTGGAGGGGATCAAAGAGTCCTTCCCCTCAGTGAGGATCGCTTTTGTGGGCCCCCACACCATGACCGTGGGCAAGGCGGGGGTGATGCAACAGGACCTCCTGGTCTCTTTCCTCAGCTCTCTGGCCATCGTGCTGGCCCTCTTTTACCTCGCCTACCGCAGGTGGGCCACCCTCCTCTTTGTCGGATTTCCCCTCCTGGTGGGGGTGCAGCTCACCCTTGGTGCTGCCGCCCTCTTCATCGGAGGGCTCAACCTCATCACCGTCGCATTTGCGGCCATCATCGTGGGACTGGGGGTAGACTTTGCCATCCACATCTACCAGCGGTATCACCACGAGCGCGCCTCGGGCAACAAGCCGAACAAGGCAGTGGAGATCGCCCTCACGCGGACGGGGACCGGCGTGTGGACCGGGGGGCTCACTACCATCGCCGCCTTTCTTACGCTCCTGTTGGCCCGAATCCAGGGGATCGTGGAGCTTGGGGTTCTGGTCGCTGCCGGTCTCTTCTTCTGCCTGCTGACCATCACCCTGGTCCTCCCTGCCTTCTTGGTCTGGGCGGAACACAGGGGATACCGATACAGACCCCTGAAGACCTGGGGCTTGGATCAGCTTACTGCTTTTGTGAAAAACCACTACCGACCGGTCCTCATCTGTCTCATCGTCCTCACCGTTATCGGCGGCTATCTCGGCACCAGGGTGCGGGTGACGGGTGGGGTGGAGGGGTTTCGCCCCCGCGGGATGGAGGGGATGGATACCCTAGAGCGGATGCAGGAGCGGTTCGGGGGGCACGGCACAGGCATGACCGTCCTCTTGAGGGGGGCGGATCTCAATCAGCTCCTGAGGGAGCAGGAGACCATCTCCTTCTTCCTTCAGGATACCTACAGCAAAGGCATTCTCTTCGTCACCCACCTTGCCCAGTTCATCCCCTCCACCGGCAAACAGAGGCGGGTGCTCGATGAACTGCGGCGAGGGATGGATTATCAAGGGGCGGCCCGCTCTCTCGAGAGGGCTTTGGAGTATGAGGGATTGAACCCGGATGCCTTCGCCCGAACAGGGAAAATGCTGAGAGGGTTAGCCTATAAAGAAGCCCCCATCCCACCGACGAGCGTTCTGCTGGAACTGGCCCACACCCCCTTGGCTGAGGTGCTGGAGCGGTATGTGGTGCAGGGGGAGGATGGGTATCGACTGCGGCAGGAGATCCGCTTCGATCCGGCCAGGGTCGATCCCTTCAAGCTGCAAGAGGAGATAACGATTATCGCACCAGAGGCCCGGTGCACGAGCAACGAGCTCATCGCCCTGCAACTGCGCGGCATGGTGAAGCGGGACTTCACCCTCCTGGCCCCCCTGGCACTTGCCGTGGTGCTGGTGTTGCTCTTTTTACACTTTCGGAATCCCCGCTGGGTGGGGATGGCGCTGACCCCCTTGCTGGCCGGGGTGGCCTATATGCTGGGGGCAAGCGCGCTGTTGGGAATAGACCTCAACCCGGCCAATGCCGTGGCAATCCCTTTGATCCTCGGCATCGGGATCGACGACGGCATTCACATCGTCCATAGATATCGAGAGAGAAAGGATGTGGGGCAAGCGGTAAAACTGACCGGCAGGGCGGTAATCATGACCTCTTTGACCACCATGGTGGGGTTCGGCTCGCTGAGCACCTCGCACTTTCCGGCCCTGGCCTCCCTGGGCCACATCGCCCTGTTAGGAATCGGCAGCTGCCTCCTGACCTCCCTCTTGCTATTACCATCCCTGCTCTGGGCGCTTCGTATTAAAAAGGAAGACAAGACAAAAACGCCTTCGCACAAAGGATAATAGACAAGGTCTCCTTTTTATAATTGCATTTTAAGGGATGGGAGTAGTAAATCACAACCGCTGGGTATTTCATATCTTGGGAAAATCTGATCTTGAATATATTATAAGCATAGTGCAGGATAAGATATAGCAATTCTGCAACACATGAGTTGATTACACAATACAGGGAGGTGCCTTTATGAAATATCTTGTAAATGCTTTGTCGAAGGCCAGTAAATACTTCTATATAACACTTGTCATTATTGCACTATTGCCGCTCACACAAAAGCCAACCTTAGCAGAGTCCACAAAAGCTACTATTCTGTTCATTCTGGATGGCTCAGGAAGTATGTGGGCAAAGATCGACAACAAAGAAAAGATCACTATCGCAAAAGGGGTATTGATACAATTAATCGAAGAGCTTCCCGAAGCGGTGCATATCGGCCTTGAGGTATATGGACATCGGCGCGAGGGGGATTGTAATGATATTGAGATGCTGGTGCCTGTAGATGAAGGAAATAAGGATTTACTACGTGAAAAGATTCAGTCCATCAATCCTAGGGGCAAAACGCCGATCACCGAGTCTATTAGACTCGCGGCAAAGCACATCGAAGGAAGAAAAGAAGAAACAATGATTGTCTTGGTGAGCGATGGTAATGAAACCTGTGGAGGGGACCCTTGCACGTTGGTGAAAGAATTGAAGGGAAAAGAAATAAAATTTGTTATGCATGTTGTTGGACTTGACGTCACTACGCAAGAAAAGGAGCAGTTGGTTTGTATTGCTGAAACTGGTGGAGGTAAGTATTTCACGGCACAAAATACTAAGCAGCTGAAAATAGCTTTTTCAGAGGTAAAGGTAAGGCTGACGCGAAAGGCTGCCTCTTCCTCTACGGTATCACCTTATTTAGGTGAAGTCTGGTATGAGGCTGAATCGGGATGGGAAGGCGTTTGGAAGCGACAGGGAAGCAGTAATAAGTTTGATGCACAATGGACCGGACATGGACTGGTGACGGCAGAGCTGACGATAATAATCGAAGGAAATTCTGTTTTCATAGACAGACAAAATTCGAGTGACGGCAATGATTGTGCCTACACGGGTACCATCGATTTCGATACTATGACGGTTAAAGGATCATACCGGTGTACTCGACATCCTGATCCGGTCCCCTGGGAGGCTCGTATTGAAGGTGTGGAATAGTCGGATAAAAAGAGATAGGTGAGCGTGCCTACACTATTGACAAAAAAGCTAGGGCTTGGATCTTCAATTTTGATCCACGTGGAAGAAGAAAACCAAGAAACGGAGGTGTTTTATGACTAAGAATATGGGTGCTGTTGATCGGATTATCCGGATAGTGCTGGCGCTGGTTGTCCTGGTTTTGTACTTGACCGGTGCTATTTCCGGCTGGCTGGCCATCGTCCTAGGCATTTTGGGTGTCATCTGGCTGCTGACCGGCATCATCGGGTTCTGCCCGGCGTACGCACTATTTAAGGTTTCGACCCAAAAGAAAAAGAAGAAATAGGGCATCCCCTCATCTTTTATCACCGCAGCAGGGATAAAAAGCCTTCCGGAGAAGGCAGGGGAGATCTGT
>CAYWLI010000052.1:0-15578 GCA_964459135.1 uncultured Thermodesulfobacteriota bacterium
AAAGATCGGGAAATCCACCATAGTCGAGGCTCGAGAGGCTGATATTTACTTTGGTTTAGTACAGGAACCGTGGACTGCAAGAGCAGGCCATATCCCAACTGCTAAAGATTTGCCCGCTCCGTGGTTCTGGACTTTTGAAAAAGACAAAAAAGGAAGCATAACGTATGGAACGTGGAAAGATGCCGATGTAGTTAGAGAAATGGCTCTTGCGGTCCTTGGTGAGAATGCGTCCGAAGAGATCATTGTCTATTGCGGTGTTGGGGGGTATGCAAGCGCAGAGTGGTTCGCACTCACCCAGATGGTCGGCTATACCAATGTAAAGATGTATGACGGCTCGATGCAGGAATGGTCAGCAGATCCAGAAGCACCGGTAATCAAATATAGGTATCAGTAAGACTCAGTAAGACTGTCCGAGGGGTTACGCGTGGCTCGGGATGCCCTTATGACAAGCAGATGGCATAGGGGGTCGATCTCGTCCTGGGAGTTTATGCGCTGCTCAGCCAGTAGTGCGAGACGATCACGGGTGTGCTCAGCCGGGATTATGAAACAGGCCCCCTGTGCTATTCTCTGTGTCGAAGTAGAGAGTGTAATATGCCATAGTTTTTTCTTGATTGCTTTTCACAGAGCCTAATTTAGGAGGGTAACGATGGAGATAAAGGCCGCTGTTACATTTAAGCAGTCGGATGAATTTAGGATGGAGCAGTTGGAGTTGAGTGAGCCGAGAGATGATGAGGTGTTGGTACGGATTGAAGCAGTGGGCATCTGTCATACGGATCTGGCAGCCCGGGACGGGCATTTACCGCTCCCGCCGCCTCCGAGTGTCTTCGGGCATGAGGGGGCTGGAGTGGTTGAAAAGGTGGGCAAAGGGGTGAAGAAGGTAAAGCCGGGTGATCACGTGGTATTGGGCTGGGACTTCTGTGGGGAATGCACGGCATGCAAGGCGGACAAGTATCTGTATTGTTTTAATTTCTTCATGCACAATTTCAACGGTGCTCGTCCTGATGGTAGTACGACATTAAAAAAGGGTGATCAAGTCATTCATGGCAATTTTTTCAACCAGTCTTCATTTGCGAGTTTCTCGTTGGCGAACGAGCGCAACGTCGTCAAGATGCCCAAGGACGTTCCCCTGGAGATGCTCGGGCCGTTGGGCTGTGGGGTGATGACCGGTGCTGGTGCGGTGATGAATTCGCTGCAGGCCAAGGCTGGGGATTCCATTGCCATATTTGGTGTGGGGCCGGTGGGGATAAGTGCGGTGCTTGCGGCGGTGGTGCGTGAGTGTGCTCCTATCATTGCGGTGGACATCCATGATGAACGTTTGAAGGCGGCGAAGGAGTTCGGCGCCACGCATACGGTCAATGCCGGTGCGGAGGATCCGGTTGCCGCGATCCAGGAAATCACCGGGGGTGGGCCGCATTTCACTCTTGAGTGTGTGGGTAATCCTGCGGTATTTCGCCAGGCTGTGGATGTGCTGCCGCGCCTCGGGGTGTGTGGGCTTGTGGGGGTTGTGCCACCGGGCACGGAGGTTAGTCTTGATATGGACTTGATCATGAACGGCCGGACGATTAAGGGGATTCTCGGAGGTGATGCCATTCAGGATCAGTTTATCCCTGAGCTTATCGAGTTGTACCAACAGGGGAAATTCCCCTTTGACCGGATGATCACCTACTATCCCTTTGATGAGATCAACAAGGCGGTGGAAGACATGGAGAAGGGGTTGGTGGTCAAGCCGGTGTTGCGGATGTAGGAGGGGATGCAGGTCAGTTGCTCGACGAGATGCAGGAAGTGATAGTGGGGTGCAGGCGGCATTCAATCGTTAGGTTTGATGTAAGGATTTGGGGGAATCGATGAAAGGAGGCTCGTATGAAGTTTATTAAGGTGAACATGGGCACGAAAGCCGTGAGCGTTGAAGATGTACCAGAGCAATACAAGGGGCTTGGTGGTAGGGGCCTTACCTCAGTCATGATCAACGAGGAGGTGCTGCCGAATTGTGATCCCTTGGGGCCGGAGAACAAGCTCATCGTTGCCCCGGGTCTGTTAAGTGGCACCTCGTTGGTGAACACGAGTCGTATCTCCGTTGGGGCGAAGAGTCCGCTCACGGGGGGAATCAAAGAGAGCAATGCGGGGGGGACCATTGCTGCGGCGTTGGGTCGTTTGGGTATTACCGCGGTCGTTATTGAGGGGCAGGCGCCTGAAGGGGACCTGAGCTTTCTGAGGATCGACAAAGAGGGCACAGCCAGCCTTATCCCAGCGCAAGAGTACAAGGGGATGCGGACGTATCAGCTCGTGGAAAAGATCCTGAAGACCTATGGTGAGAAGACCTCGGTGTTGTGCATTGGGCCGGCAGGTGAGTATCGGCTGCCCTTAGCTTCTATCCAGTCCTCAGACATCGACGGCCGTCCCTGTCGTGCTGCCGGTCGTGGGGGTTTGGGTGCGGTGATGGGGGCCAAGGGGCTCAAGGCCATCATTGTCGATCAGGGGGGCAAGAGTGCTGATGCCATAGCAGATCCGCAAGCCTTCACTGAGGCTGCCAAGGACGTCGTCAAGGCCATCAAGGCGGATCATATGAGTGGTAACGTGATGCCCGAGCTCGGCACGGCGGCCCTGGTGGCGCCTGTCAATGCCATGGGGGCCTTTCCCAGTTACAATGCCACCAAGGGGGTCTTGGATGGCTGGGAAGGTATCAGTGGTGAGGCCATGGCCGAGCTTATCAAAAAGCGGGGTGGCAATACCACCCACATGGGTTGTGCCCAGTGCATCATCCACTGCTCTAATACATTTGTGGATAACAAGGGGGCGTATGTCACCGGGTCGTTGGAATACGAGACCATCTGGTCGATGGGAGGGATGACCGGTATTGTTGATCTTGATACCATTGCTCATCTGGACTTTCTGTGTGATGACATAGGGGTTGACACCATGAGCACGGGGGTAGCCGTAGCCGTTGCCATGGATGCCGGGCACAAGCCCTTTGGTGATGGTAAGGCGGCCATCGAGATGGTGGAGGAAATCGGCAAGGGTACGGAATTTGGCACGGTCCTCGGTAACGGTCCTGTAGCGGTGGGCAGGCATTTTAATCACCCCCGGGTCCCTGCGGTCAAGGGGCAGGGGGTGGCTGCGTATGATCCGCGGGCCATGCTGGGCAATGGTGTTACTTTTGCCACCTCACCCATGGGGGCCGATCACACGGCGGGCAACCTGGTTGGGCTCTATTTGGCGCAACAGCTCGATCCCTTGAAACCGGAGGGGCAGGTTGAGGCCTCCCGGTTCATACAGACCGTCAATGCTGCCTTTGACGCCACGGGCCTGTGTTTTATGGCGTATGTGGCCCTGTTGACCCCTGAGGCTGGTGAGGCGTTTTTGAAGGTGCTCAATGCCAAATTGGGCACGGAGCTTGGTCCGGACGAGTTCCCCGGTGCCATGGGTACCCGGGTGTTAAAGGCAGAGCGGGAATTCAATAGGAAGGCGGGGTTTACGAACGAGGACGACCGATTGCCCGAGTTTTACTACAAAGAGCCCCTCCCCCCCCATAACACGGTTTTTGTTATCAGTGACGAGCAGCTGGACAGTGTCTTTGATTTCTAGCGGAGGGTTGAAGACCAACAAACACATTAAGAAAGGAGGTGCAACATTAGAGAAGAGAAAAGGATGGATGAGATAGGTAACAAAGGGTTTACAAATAGAAAAGGAGAGATAAAATGAAAAACAAGGTATTGGTCGGATTGTTCGTGTGTACGATAGCTTTGGTCTTAGTATGTGGTGCTGGCGTCACCTCATCACCAGCCAAAGATAAAATCCGTATTGGCCAGGCTATTTCTCTCTCAGGCCCGATGGCGCCCGGTGTTGCCATATCAGGCGGCCGAATCTACGTGATGTGGGTTGAGGAGGTCAATAAAAATGGCGGGATATATGTGAAGGAGTATGGTAAAAAGCTGCCGGTGGAGCTCATCAGGTACGACGATAAAAGCGACATAGGTACGATGACGAACCTGCTTGAAAAATTGATTGTACAGGATAAGGTCGACTTTGTCTTTCCTCCCTGGAGCACCGCGATGCTCTTTGGCGCCGCTCCTGTCGCCAATAAGTACGGCTATATACTCATCGGTGGCCCTGGTGGAGCCCTCAAGCTCAAGGAGCATAACTTGCCCTACTTCTTCCAGGTCTTGAATTTTTCCGAGACCCAGGCCCCAGCCCTTGCTGACATCTTTAAGGAAGTCGGTGTGAAGTCGGTGGCGGTGATCTACCGGGGAGACCTCCACGGCGTAGAGTATGGTGAGGCCATGGTTCCGTTTTTCGAGGATAGAGGCATTGAGGTAAAGCTAAAGAAGAGCTATCCTCCGGGAACCAAGGACCTATCACCGTTCTTGAAGGAGGCAGAATCGCTTGGTGTCGATGCCTTTTGCGCTGCTGCCTATCCTGACGGGGGCATGCTCCTTACCGGTCAGTCAATTGAACTTGGCATTAACTTCAACGCCTTCTTCATCACCGTTACGCCCTTTTCCCCCAACCTCTATAGAGATACCTTTGGTACGAATACGGTGGAAGGGGTAATGGGCGGTGGTGCGTGGAATGCAAAGACCTCTCCCGGAGCCAAGGAATTCATTAAAAGATTCGTGGCGCGCTTCGGCGTGGAACCCGACTACTGGGGAGGCCTGTACTATTATTCATCGCTCCAGCATTTCCAGCAGGCTATCGAGAAGGCGGGAACCCTGGATCAGAAAAAGATCAGGGATATCATGGCTACTGAGACGTTCGATACGGCGCTAGGGAAGTTCTGGTACGATAAGGACCGGTACTTTGTAAACCATCCCGGCGAGATAGGTCAGTGGCAAAAGGGTGTATTTGAGGTCATAGACCCCGGCAAAAAGCGTACCGCACCACCTGAATACCCCAAGCCGCAATGGCCGAAAAAGTAGAACTGAATCGAGTTACGTGAGCAACAATGGCAAGCAGGCTGTCTCAAAAGGTGCAAACATAACAATGCTTCTGGGTCATCATCCTCTCAGAGGTGCAGTGCTGCACCCTTTGGACAGCCTGCTTGTTCGTAATTATCAAAGCTAGGAAACGGTCATTAAATGATAAAGATCCTTGATATAGTGATTGCCGGCTTATTGATGGGGGGCATCTACGCACTGGTCGCCGTGGGGCTCAGCCTGCAGTATGGTGTTGCCCGGGTGCTGAACGTAGCTCACGGCGAGTTTATCATGCTCGGGGCTTTCATCACGTGGTCACTCTATACCTTGGCTGGCATTAACCCGCTGGTCTCTCTGGTCATATGCGGTCCGACGGTATTTATAATAGGTTTTATACTGTATAGAACTGTGTTTACACGCCTGAGAACCATGTCAGCATCACCAGCTGCTTTCGAGGGCAATTCCATGTTGGCCTGTTTCAGCCTCCTCTTTATCATTCAAAATGTGGCCATATTGATATGGGGTGCTGAGCTTAAAGGGTACTCTTATTTACCTTTTGCGGTCAATATTGCAGGGGCGAAATTCGCTGCCAATCGCCTGGTAACCCTGGGCTTTGCCCTCGCCATCGGTGTGATCTTTTATCTCTTTTTGGCCCGTACCCGCCTGGGAAAGGCGATCAGGGCGGCAGCCCAGGACGCCGGGACAGCGGGGCTCGTGGGGGTAAACATTAATCATGTGCTGGCCCTCTGTTTCGGGTTCGGTGCATTGATGGCTGGTTTAGCAGGCACCCTTCTCAGTATGTCGTACGAAATCCAACCAGCGATGGGGCTTGAATATACCGTAATCGCACTCGTCGTGATCGTCCTGGGCGGATTGGGCAGCATCCCCGGCAGTTTTATCGGCGGCTTTATACTGGGTCTTGTTGGCAGCATCGTAATCTATATAGAGCCGGGCTTGGCTCTAGTTGCCTATTATGTCATCTTCATAGTGCTGCTGTTGGTAAAACCACAAGGTATTTTGGGGAAATAACACAATGGATATGAGCGCGCTCACCTCTCGGAAGTTCGTGGTATCGGGATTACTTATTCTCATCCTGTTCGCCTTTTTAGTCACTTTACCCCTCTCCTTCCCGGGGTATACGATTGTATTGTTCAGCACCATCTTCATGTATGTCATCTTAACGCTGGGCTGGGTTATGTTTTCCGGGCCTACCGGTTACATCTCCTTGGCGACGGCTGCGTTTTTTGGGGTCGGCGTATATACGTCAGCTATAATAGGGATTGCATTACCCTTGCCCCTTGTAATCGCTATTGGTGGAGCGGCCAGTTTCTGTCTTGCCCTGCTCGTCGGCGCCCTAACCCTGAGGCTCAGGGGTACTTATTTCATTATGTTTACCTTCGGCCTCGTTGAGCTCATCTTGCATTTTGTCCTGTGGTGGGAGGTCACTATAACGGGTACGACCGGGCGCATGGTCCCCACCGTGGGCAACACGACCGTTTATTACCTCATGCTCATTCTGTTTGTGTTCTTATTGCTTACCGCCTACCTTATCAAACGCTCCAGGCGCGGGTTGGCCTTGCAGAGTATCGGAGAATATGAGGATGCTGCGGCCCACACCGGTGTGAATGTAACCATGGTGAAAGTTACCACCTTCGCCATCAGCGCCTTCTTCATGGGGGCGGCCGGGGCTATTATGGCGACCAGGTGGACGTATATTGACCCAAAGATTGCCTTTAATCCACTCCTTTCTTTTATGCCGGTGGTAATGGCCATTTTTGGCGGTATGGGGCAATTGTACGGCCCGGTCATTGGCGCCGCTCTTTTAACCTATCTGGAACAATTCCTGATAACCCGCTTTCCTTATTATTATATGCTTATTTTCGGCATAATTATGCTGGTCGTTATACTCTATCTTCCTGAGGGTCTTGCCGGGTTGATACAAAAGCTCTGGCAGCGAACATTTGGGAGGAAACATGAAGTTACTTGAAGGTACCGGAGTAACCAAGCATTTTGGGGGGCTGGCCGCTGTATCCAAGGTGGACTTTCATGTGGAGCAGGGTGAGGCCCTTGGTTTGATTGGTCCTAATGGGGCTGGGAAAACGACGCTGTTTAATGTGATATCGGCTGCCCTTCCGCTCAAGTCGGGGCAGATACGTTTCAAGGGCAGGAACATTACCGGTTTAAAACCGCATCAAATCTGCCGGCTGGGGGTGGCGCGGACTTTTCAATCGGTTAAGATATTCAACCATATGCCGGTGCTTGCCAATGTCATACTGGGTTCATATTATGGGACATCAAGCAGGATGTCATCAGCCGATGCAGCGAGGGAGGCAGCAGCGTTGGTTGATTTTGTCGGGTTATCAGCATTGCAAGCGCTACCGGCGAAGGATTTGACCTTGGCGAATCAGAAGCGGCTTGAGGTGGCCCGAGCCTTGGCCACCAAACCGGAGCTCTTAATGCTTGACGAGCTGATGGCGGGGTTGACCCATACCGAGGTAGGCGAGGCAATGGAACTGGTCACCAGGATTCGAGAAAGGGGCATTACCATCATCATGATTGAGCATGTCATGACCGCCATTATGAGCGTGTGTGAACGCATTATGGTCCTGCATCACGGTGCGAAGATTGCCGAAGGGACACCGAAACAGATCGCCACCAGCAAAGAGGTGATAGAGGTATACTTAGGAGAATAGAGGCATGCTGGATGTGAAAAAGATCAACACGTTTTATGGCAAGGTTCAAGTCTTATGGGATGTTTCTTTAAAAGTCGTCAAGAAAGAAATAGTTGCTTTTATTGGTGCCAATGGCGCTGGTAAAACGACTTTGATCAATACGATATCGGGCCTGTTACGTCCGGCTTCGGGGACTATCAAATTCCTCGGCAAGAGCATAGGTGGGCTGGCACCGCACTCCATAGTGGAACGGGGTATTTGCCATATACCCGAGGGCAGAAGACTGTTTCCTGATATGTCGGTGCATGAGAATTTAGAGATGGGTGCGTATCTTCCCCGCGCATGGAAACAGAAGGAAGAAACCCTTGAGCATGTCTATCAGCTTTTTCCGATATTAAAAGAACGAGGAGGGCAATTAGCCAGGACATTAAGTGGTGGCGAGCAGCAGATGTTGGCCATGGGTCGGGGTTTGATGTCGAGGCCGAAGTTGTGCATTATTGATGAGCCATCAAATGGCCTGTCGCCACTTTTGGTGAAAGAGATCTTTGACATCATAGAGGGGCTCCGTAAGCAGGACATCGCCATCTTACTGATTGAACAGAATGTCCGGCAAACGCTTGAGCTAGCTGATCGGGCATACGTGCTCGAAAACGGGCGTGTTATCTTGTCAGGAGAAGGGAAAAAACTCCTCAAAAAAGAACTCATAAAAAAGGCATATTTGGGTCTCTAATGTAATGCCTTGTGCTTACCGATGCGAGGCAAGATAAACACTCACTGATTAGCAACATTGTGTCAAAAAGTGTAAGCCTGACACGTCACTTTTTCCCATTCATTTATGAGTATTCGCTTCTTTTAATACATACTGACCGCCCGTTACCGTGGAAAAATGGAAGATTGGCCTGTCCACGCGTCTTATAATCAGCGGACCATGTTGCATGCCAGCTGGTACAAAAACAAGGCTGCTTCTCGTAATGATGTGTTGCTCGTCTTCCAGCCAGAACTCGATCTCCCCGCCTAAATCGTACGGGTCTTCATGATTGTTGCCGAAAAACCCGATAATCTCATCATCGTCATGCGTATGTGCCTGGAGGGGTTCCTGCCCGGTCTGCGGCCGCAAATACCATGCGCAATTCATTTGAAAAGCGCCCTCGACAACCTTCTTGTCCATCCATAGGATCCGAGTCGCCCATTTGGCATACGCGGCATTGAATTCCTCGCTGAAATCGGTCTTCAGCTCCGTGACGATATGTTTCCCGTATTTCGATCCTGCCATTTTTTAGCTCCTTTCTTTTTTTCTCAAAGGTTCGGTTTTCTTGCTGCCTTTTTATCTCGAATCCAGGAAGCCCCGGTTGAGTGCCTCCCCGTATTGTGTATCCGTAAATCCGGGACATCTATGCCGCAGGACGTTGATGAGCAATTTCCATATGTCCTGCCATTGTTTATTCCTCCATTCAGGCCATAATCCATCCCTGTATTGATCGGCAACATCATAGGCACATTGTAAAAGATCCTGTTCTGTCTTCATTGGGAGTAAAGAAGAGGAACGTTGTTGAAAACGCTCACCTTTCCAGCCTTTCTTGATTCTGCCTGATGTAGTTTGAATGCGCTTCTGCCGGCGGACACGGGCTGCAGTCGAGGCAACCATGCATCCGGCCCCGCGGTACTTTCAATGGGTTCGAAATGTTGCTTACGTCTTCCTGAGCATCGAGTTCAAGCTGGGTGATGAAACCGAGGAAACAGTCGCATGTCCGGCATTCCTCGTGAGGCATACTGCGGAGGATCTCGTCAACCAGTTTTTGAACGTCGCTTCGCTTCAGGTTCATTAGGCCTTCCTTATTCATTCATCGAACAGGGTTTATAGTGATTCATATATCACCCCAATCATTTATGGGATATTTCTACCTTATAAGGTACGTTACCCTCAGTCAAGGCCCAAGCCCTATCTCGGCTCCTTGGCGGTATGCTGCTTCCAGTGTTTTGCGTATCCTCAAGGCGAAAGACGTTTCATCCAGTTCCACGTCGTCGTAGGTAACGTACGCATCTTTGTCAACGGGCTTGATGAGCTTTGCGTTGCTACTCAGGCCTAAGGGCAGGTATCGATTTGTCAGGCTCTCCCTGGCCGTGACGAGGCGGCCAAAAACGGTGTATCCGCCCTCACCGTCCAGAATCTCTCCGGGTTTCAGATCTTTCTTGGTCATCGATGCCACATCGGCGATAAAACCGTCGGCCGAGCCGGTGGCCTCACGGCGCAGGACAACTGAGGCAATACTCATACCGACCTCCAGACCTATTAAATGGAAGGGTCGGTACGCCGCTCCAAATTCGCTTGTCGGATCACGCAGGAAGTCATGCATTTCAAGAAACCGGCGTAACAGCGGCGTCGTTGCCTTGAACACGATATAGACTCCCCAGCGCAGGTGGTCTTTGATGGCAGTGCCGTCGCGCTGTTCGCTGGCTACAATTTCCACCGTGCCCGCGTGCTCAAGCATACCGCCTGCTTCCTTGGGAATGAGCACTCGCGGCAGATCTTTGGGGGCAAGGGGGGGAAATTGGAGCCCCGCCTGCTGGGGGATCAATCCCGAAGCATTGCAGACCGCGCACATTTCGATACACGATTTGGTGCTGTCCAGAAACGAGTTGTACATCTGCGCGTTATAGTTTCCAGTAGCCACCTGCTCTTCGCTAAAGCCGAAGTAGTCCCAGACGGTTGCGGGCGTCGAATAGCGATATTCCGGCTGATAGCGCGTGCCCTTACCCGCGCAGACGACTTCCAGGCCGATGGTGCGGGCCCAATCGATCATATCGCAAATGATGGCCGGCTGATCACCGTAGGCCATGGAATACACAAGACCCTTTTCATCCGCTTTTTTCTTGATCATATGACCCAAGAGTGCATCCGTTTCCACGTTGCCCATGATCACGTGTTTGCCCGCGTCCAGGGCCGTCCATGCATGATAGGTCCCGGCTTCGGTGACACCCGTTGCCTCAAGCAGCACGTCCAGTTCGGCGTTTATCACATGGTCGGCATTGTCGGTTATGGCAACCTTCGATTCAGACACCGCATCATTGATTGCCGAGGAGGAATCACACAGAGCGATAGCCTCGTGGGGCCATCCTGCGGCGATACAGGACTGCCGAGCCTTTTCCACCTCGAGGTCGGCAATGCCCACCAATCTCATTCCCGGGGTGATTGTGGCCTGATTGATAAAGGCCGAGCTGAAGGTGCCGGCGCCGATGACCCCGACCTTAATGGGATTGTCCTGCGATTCCCGTTGTTTCAAAAGGGCATAGAGACTCATATGTGCTCTCCTTATTTCGATTGAGGCCTGCCCGCGGCACGGCTATGTATTGCCCATCCAGAAACGGCATCTTTCGGCCCAGAGTGGTGTTTTAATGTTTTACAATAACGGACCGCGTGAGCAGCGCCTAACCGATGTGGCTGGCGAAACGCGCCTGAATCACCAGCACTGTTGCGGGCAAGAAACTATAGATTAAAACGCAAGAGTTGACGTCGGCTCCACGCAATGTTAGGCGTTCTTGACATCGTGCCTCAGAATATCAGACAGCGAATGTGTCATTTCCTCCCGTATAGAATGCCCACTGTTCCCAACATAAAAGGCAACTTCAGTGCTTTAGGGATGAAGTCTGAATCGCTTGTATGAACGAATTCCACTTTCTCGATCCCCCAGCTCCTGATCGTTTTAAGCAAATCATCAACTTCGCCGTACACCAGCTTCCAGAGAAACAGATCCTGAAAAACAAACCACCCACCATTCTTGACCACTCTCAAGGCTTCCCTGATCAGTTTCTTCTTATCCCTGACATTCCTCACTTCGTGAAACACCAAGTTACTAATCACCATGTTAAAATCCTCGTCATCAAAGGGCAGCGATGAAGCACTTGCTTTCTCAAACGCAACACGCCCCGCTACCCCTTCGATTTCCGCATTTCTGTCACAAACAATTTTCGAATACTCCCACGCTGTGCCCCAATAGTCTATGCCGATGATTTCAGCGTTAGGATACTTCTTTGCTATCTGGATCGTCAAAGGGCCATTTCCACAGCCAATATCGAGGACCTTGCCTACCCCAACCCAACCCACAATATGATCTAGCACCAGGCCCTGGATCCTGGTTTGGATATTCTTTCCCTTTGATGAGAACAAGTATCGCGCATACGCAAAGTATACAAATGGCAAAAAGAAGATCACTGCCCCAATTATCAATACAGGTAGTACGATAGATGCTCCAAGAAAGAGTAGAGCTATCACGGCTGGAACATAAACCAGTTTTGCAGATACCCAGTTGCCATAATTCAATTCGTCTTTTCTGTGTTTATTCATGATTTCCGTCCCCTATCAAACCAAATCCGCTACCTTCCACGAAAATAAGTAGCAAAGAGCCCAATAGGGTTTATACTGATCTATATATAAACTTCATAATTTATGCAACATTTTACCTTTTTCTATTTGTCCTCAGTCAAGGCCTGACCGCTCTCTCTCGCCTCGCCCGATGGCTGAACACTATGATCGGAATCTGAAAAACGGACCATATAATAGGACCAAACAACTGCGACTCATATCCGGACGGTGCTGTAATCACCATGTAAACGATGTGAATTACCGAGAGCGTGAATGTGGCTATACCCAGCACCATGGCTCCCAGAAAACCCCACCGCTTCTCCAGGGCACACACCGGAATCAGGAACAGAGCAAGTATTGTCATTATGGTATGACGGTAGCCTCCTAATGTGAGCCAATAGCTCACCGCATCACTGGCCTCAAAGCGGAATCCAAGGTCGAGGCCCATAAAGATCCACCACACACTCACCACAAGTCCGATGATGACACCGAGTGCGCTCTTGCTTATTCTGGCTTTACTGTTCATTGAATACCTTGTCTCCTTTCTGGCTGCCTCAGAGCCTGTTGCTTAAAAGAGTTTATGCCGATATATATTGTATACGGCATTTTACTTTAGAAGGTAAAGTGACCTCAGTCAAGGCCTCTTCCCATCCTTTTTCTCAATGCATTGTAATTAATCATGGGGGCCTATGGCTATTCCTGTGCCCCAAAATTCGCACGGGCCTTCTCCTGTCGGGTAGTTCCTCAAGAGGGACCGTCTATTTGATCCCACTGCATTAATTTCAATTTCAGTTAATGCGGAGCCACGGCGTGTTAATTTGGCAGCTTCGCTCTTGGTGATCGGTACAACTGTCCAATACTGTGCGTCGTCACCATTCGCCCAATCAATCATCTCGGTGAACACCGAGAGGAACCGCTGTCCGCACTGTGGGCAGGCACGTATCATGACGTGGTAGTGGGATTCGTCTATCAGCTCGCCTGTGAGCGTCAGTCCGTCTCTGGCCTTCCACGCCGCATCAGCGGCGGAAGGCCAACAGTGCTTACACCCTGCTCCTTTGATGGACGAGAAATGCATCATTCTTCTTGGCTAACAGGGATTATGCCGTTTCAGATATAACCCCATAATGCATGCACCATTTTTGCCTTTAAGGTACATTGTCCTCAGTCAAGGCCTGACCTCAATCTGACGTCTGCCCGTGAGCCAAGGAAGTAGATGCAAAGAAAATAGCCCCGATTCCAATGTCCTACTCTTCTGCCCCATATTTTCTGAGGAGGTTGACAATTCCGCCAAAGCCCTTTGCCGACGCAAAAGACAATGCGGTTTTTCCATCTTTTTGTTTAGCATTTATATCAACACCATAGTCTATCAAAAGCTTAACAACATCATATTGTCCGTTTATTGCAGCCATCATTAATGGCGTGTAACCGTCATGGTCTTTGGCGTTCACATCCGCACCCTTTTCAAATAAAGTTTTTAAAACATCTAAGTTGCCTTGATAAGCTGCTGTAACCAGAGTTTCTGCATAACGGACGCGCACCGCAAATGCCCTGAAGAGGCTGGAAAACCAACGGAGCTCCCGGCTGGCGACACCGTCGAAGTTAAAGTCAAAGCAGCCCGCTTCCCACCTGGACCAAAACGAACCCTTTATTTTCCCAGTCTCACCTGACCAGACAAACCACCCCCTGCTTTTTAAAAGAGGGGTCATATTATTCTCGCCAGCGCCTTTTTTAAAAAGGGTTTGCAACTCCTCCGTAGAGGGCATGCGCCAATCACCGCCTGCCGCATCAAGATTTTCAACCCAGGATTTGGCGGTTTTCCAATTTGTATTTTTATCAGGGCCGACAAACCATTCAAGGCCGGTCCTGGTATCATACACCACCCCGTTGTCATAGGCGATAAAGTTGCCATCTCGTCCAATTTCTTTAGCTTCTTGCTTGTCTCCCATCATCGAGGCATACTCTTTAATTTTATGCTTTTCTTTCTGTGTTCCATCGTTGGCGGGTAGGATCAGAGGTTTTTGGTCTCTGGATTTCAAATGGTTAAGTTTGCCTCTATTATTGAAACCCGCTGGCTTTAAAAAAAAGAACCCAATACCGACAAGTATGGCACCAACTATAACTCCTGAAATTATACGCTTCCTATCCATATGCGGTTTTTAATGCAGATAACATATTGGAATTATCGATACAATTCTTAATAGACTACACTAGGGTTCCCTTCTTATCCTGAGCTGAAAACCCGCCAAATTAAATCCTAAACTTCCCTGTTATGTTTTTTAAGTCATAATTCTCATTCGGTTCATTTCTATAATAAAACGCATGTTCATCGTTCGCAAATTGCTCCTCTGTTTTGACCTCAACGGTCAGTCCAGTGGAACCTTCATCCTTGAGGCGCTTGTACGTGATTTTCAGTTCATTTTCCCCAGACTTCAAACACGCGAGATTCTTCAGTTGCTCGGGAAGTTCAGATACCATGGAGTGGTTCGCACCAAAGAGCCTTTTTGATTCTGACTTACCGCCCTGTACGCCGATGTCAATCCCGTTAATCCAGACTGTCACTGCATAGCCATACGCCATGCAATCGATGGCTGCCATCACGTCTTCGCTCATTTTTTCCTCCTGTTGTATGTATCAATTGTATGTTTAATTTTGAACGTTCCCTTGTCCCAATCCTCTTTAAATCCATTCCAGGTTTTTCCAGGGCACGGATATTTATAACAGTAGCTTCTCCAAGTTTGGCACCAACTTTTTGACATCATCTGCAAAACTTCCAATATTACCGCACAGGTTTCCCGTGTCGTTTCCGCCACAGTGATAAACCGATCCGGAAAATATTTCATTTTTATTGTTCACATATGAAATGGTTTCGCTCGTTCCCCCCGTACAACCTTCGTCACTACCCAATGTACAATTTCTAATGTTATTTCTTTCAAGAGACCTTTGAATATCATCAAATTGTTTTGTTGCAATTTCATATTCCTCGTCGGCTAAGATATCTCCATATGAATCTACGACAATTTTAACGCTATCAGCAGTAACCGTTACTGTATAGCTCCTGTGATATTTCGGAGGGACTGAGGCATCCCCGAAATGATAGGTTATTTCTTTTATAGTCGTTTGCGTCACGTTATGTTCTCCCTCATGATTGTCACATGCATCAATTCCCGTTAACATTATACATAATGCCAGAAAAAATATTGCAATTGTCTTTTTTTTGTACTTGTTGAACAAATATTTCAATTCCATGATTACCTCTTTCACTATGTATTCTTGCTTTCTCACAGACCGGCCTATCTCTTTTTGGCTTTAGGCCACTGGCCTTTGAGGGGGACAAGGAGCAGGAGGAATAAGCTGACCACATACATGGCGGCGAAGAGGGTATGCAGCGGCAGGTTGAGTGAGGTGTAAAGCTGTGTCAGCGTGGCATCTGCCGTGGCAGTCATCACCGCCTCTTCCGCTTCGGCAAAGTTGGAGCAAAAAAAGATCGCGCTCACCCATACCGTTGATAACCCCGCAGTCACTGCGATGATTCTGTCCCTCTTTACAATGAAGGCCAGCACGGTCCAAATAATGCCGGAGACAAAGGCCAGAGACAGGGGGATATTATACGCAATGTGTGGGTTGCTCGCTGCACGG
>CAYWLI010000053.1:0-15531 GCA_964459135.1 uncultured Thermodesulfobacteriota bacterium
TATGTGGCCGACGAGCTTGAAGGGTAGGAAATCCCCTGCCGGACCCTTGTGCTTGATACAGCTATAACGTTGAACCCCCAGGTATGCACACAAGATCATATATAGCGCGCTCAGAAAAAGAAAAAAATATGATCCACTGCGCGTTATATCATGATACCTAATTGGGCTGCGTTGCGAGTGTAGATCTTATCCTTATCTTCCTGTGAGAGCGGTAATCCATCTATAAACGCTATACATTCTTCAGGCTCCTCATAGGGGTAGTCGGTGCCGAGGAGGATTCTGTCTATACCCAGCGCCTCATAGGTGCACATAAAGGCCGGTTGATAGTAGTTTCCGCTGGTCGTCACGAATACATTGTGCTGAAGATATTCACTTGGCTTTTTTGACAGTTTTGGTCTGGCATGAGGATCGAAAGGCCTCACATATGCCCAGTCTATGCGCTTCATAAGAAACGGCAGCCCTTCACCGAGATGCCCGAGGATGATTTTTAGTTCAGGGCATCTATCAAACACCCCGCTATAGATCAGGCGCATCATACACAATGCCGTTTCAAGCCCGAACCCGAAAGGTGCACCGGCGAGGGCAAAGCCGTATCCTTTCAGCTGAGCAATGGCCGGGACAGTTGGGTGTATGTAAATTGGCACGTCAAGCTTCTCTGCCCTCTCTATTATTGGCAAATATTTCTTGTCATCAAGATATGACTCACCATAGTTTGAATGGGTATTCCACCCCTTGAAGCCGAGCTCTTTCACGCACCGTTCAAGTTCATCTGCTGCCTCGTCAGGGTTGCCAGGCGCTAGAGCGGCGTATCCCATGAATCTTTCCGGAAACTTTTTTGTGACCTCGGCGAGGGCATTATTGGCACTTCGGGCAAGGGCCGCACCTTTTGACGGGTCAAATTGTTCCAGACCAGGTGCAGACAGGCTGAGTACCTGCACGTCAACTCCGTATGCATCCATCTTCTTAAGCCGCTCCTCTCCCAGGTTCACGAGGCTACTGAGCAGGAAATCTGGAAAAGGTTGCCCCACTTCAGCGTTATACCAAAGCCGGCGGTCCTTTGTCTTGTCATCATCCGCGAATCGCGGATATCCCTTATGGTGATACATCGTCTCGATATGTTCCGGTGTATAAAAATGTGCTTCAAAGTCGATCTTCTTCATAGGGGTTTTTTCCTTTCTGTCATGAAGCAATATACCGTGATTGCATCAGACGAGGTTTCTTCGCATACAATGCTCTTACACTCAACGATTATATCACTAGTGCGTAATATTCGGAAATATGCAGAGGCACTGTATCGCCTCACCATTTTTAAGAGCCTACCGCCTCTGGTACTCCTCCCTGATTCGCTTCATGTCCTCCCAGACATCCTTTTTAAACTGGGGATTGCGTAAGAGAAAGGCGGGGTGATATGTGGGCATGAGTTTGGCACCTTTGTATGGGTGGAAATGTCCCCTGAGGGATGAAATCCGCTCCTCTGTCCCCAGGAGGGTCTGGGCGGCAAAGGTCCCGAGGCAGCAGATGATCCGTGGTTTGATGGCCTCCAGTTGTCTCATGAGAAAGGGAAGACAGGTTTGTATCTCGTCTGGTTTGGGATCGCGATTTTTGGGGGGGCGGCATTTTACAATGTTGGCGATGTATACCTCCTCTCTGGTCAGTTCTATGGACTCAATGATACGGGTGAGCAGTTCCCCCGCCCTGCCGACAAAGGGCTTGCCCTGCAGGTCCTCTTCTCTGCCAGGGCCCTCTCCTACAAAGACGAGGGCGGCATGGGGATCGCCTTCGCCGAAGACCACGTGGTTTCTCCCCTCATGGAGTCTGCACCTGGTACACTCCCCCAATTCCTGTCTTATGCTAGCGAGGTTCAGGCGTTCTTTCCGTGTGCCCTGGGTGAGGAGGGTGTGGATACCCAGCTCCTTTTGATAGTGCAGATGTCCCTTTACTTGGGCGACGATGAGATCTAATTCTCGTTGTGTGTCTTCTTTCATCGGCACGTAACCTCCGTCATGGATGATACTCCCTTACACTTCTATCAATGTTTCTTCCGCTGGTGTGAGCTGCTCGACCCCTTCTTCACTCGTTACAAAGGTATTCTCGATGCCTACGGCCCCTTCCTCGGGAAAGACCATCTTGGGCTCCAAGGCGAATGTCATCCCCTCCTCTAAGGGATAATCATGGTTCTGAGCGATGAAGGGGTATTCGTCGATCTCCAAACCGATGCCATGACCGATGAAGCGGGTCTTGTAATCTGGAGGACCCATGAAGTGCTCTTCATATCCCAATCTGCGGGCTACCTCCCACCCCATGCGGTATATGTCGTGACAGGAGACCCCTGGTCTGGCCGCGGCTGTCATCGCTGCCTCTATCTCGCGTGTGGCCCGATAGGCATCTTTAAACCGCTTTGGGAGTTCACCCATGGAGAACATTCTGGTCTCGTCGATCTGGTAGCCGTTATAACAGATCCCGAAATCAATAAGGATTGGTTCATGTGCCTTGATCGGTTTATGACTGGCACCCACGGGGAAGGCGGGAGAAAGCCCCATACCCCCCATGGGAGCATCGATATAGCTCAGGACACCACCGGTATAGCCGCTCAGGACATGCCAGGAATACGCATAAGCATTGAATGCCCTCATGCGGAGGTAGTTTTGATTGCCGTGGCGCATGGACACCGCCACCAAGATTCCGGCGAGCTCTATCTCCGTCATCCCCTCCTTGAGCACGCGCGGAACTTCCTCGAAGACGATCTTGCCTATCTCCCCTGCCTGTTTCATCAGCCCGATTTCATAGGTTGATTTTATCTTTCGGATTGCCTTGATCAGGGATGATGAATCGACGATCTCAACTCCCGCAAATATCTCTTGCAGACGTATATAGTCTTTGGCCGGAATGACATCGAGCTCAATCCCCATCTTTTGAGGTGTCCTTCCGTAATGTTCAACAATGAGGGCGGGCATATCGTTCCAAGAGTTGAGGGGAATTACCCGCGCTATTGCCGATTCCCTCTGGACACGCTCCCGGTACTTTTTGACCATGAGGGTTTCCTCTCCGTCCAGCGGGACGAACAGCAAGGCATTCTGCATGGTGCCGGAGAAATAAAAGAGGTCCACATTCTGTACGATAAGGACTGCATCCCACTCCCTCTTTGCCACTTCGCTTCGCAAAGTGTGCACTCTTTTCTCTATCTCTTCAGCAGGGACGTATTGTTTTTCCATAGATATCTTCATACCTTTTTGAAATATGACCTTACGCTTTATTTCCCCTTTTTGTCAATTTTTTTTAATGGTTGATTTGTAAAGAGTTTTGTGGAAAGAAAATTTTGGAGTTGACAAAAGAGGGGAGGAATGGTAACTATGCTAGCTGTTTATTTAATATTTTTTACCATAAGTTCATATCTATTCTCATAGCAAAGATCTTGTCAGGAGGAGATCTTGGAAAAAAAGGAAGGACAAGATTTTCAGTCCTTGCGATCTACTAATTTCCCCGACACGAAGTTCTTCCAGCACCTGTCCAACGGCACTACCTTTTTCCAAAACAAAGAGTTTGAAAAGGCGATCACGGAGTGGCAGGAGGCTGCCAAGCGTCGCCCTACTGCTGAAGAGTTGCCGATGGTATCGGAATCAGTCGCCTTTCGGAGTGGTCTTGATGATGTTCCGTTATTGGGGCTTTTGTACGCCCTTTTCTCTGGCGCCCAAACAGGGGTGGCCGCCGTCGTCAGCAACTATGCCCAGAAGGAGATCTTGTTCAAGGAGGGGTGGATCGTCTCCGCCCGCACCACGCAGTCCGAAGAGCGGCTCGGTAACTTCTTGCTCCAGCGGGAGCTTATGACGTCATCCAATCTGGAAGACATGGCGGCCCGGGCCAAAGAGGGTGGGGTGAGGCTCGGTACCTTTTTGGTGAAGGCGGGATTGCTCACGGGGAAGGAACTGCATGAATTGCTGGATTTCCAGGTCAAGGAGATCCTTTCCGAACTCTTTTCATGGAAGGATGGGGAATTTTACTTCGAAAAGCAGTCGGTGGGAGAAGAGGATGTGGTGGCGAGTTACACCCCATTGGATATTGCCCTGTTTGCCGCCAGGAGGGGTCTTGATTTCGCCACCTTCAGGAGGATGATTCCGAATAATAAGATTATCTTCCGTGTTCCCCCGTACATCGAAAGGGATAAAGCAAAAATCATGGAGGATTTAGATGCCAATGAGCGGTTCATCTTTTCATTGATCGACGGCAACAGGAATGTTGCCCAACTGATCAAGTTCAGCGGCGATGATGAGATTTCCGTCATCAACATCCTCTATCGTCTGGTGCTCATGGGGCTGATTAAAAAATCGCGAGATATCGGTACCTATGAGGACAAAGAGTATGGCGAAGTTACCAGATTTTTGCGGACCTTTATAGAGGTCTTCAGATTGGTGCTGGACGATCTGAGAAAAGAACTAGGGACACGGACAAAAGGGGTGGTGAAGAAGGCCATGGATCAGTTGGCAAAGGACTATGGCACATTATTTAGCGGTGTCGCATTGGATAAGGACCTGCCCCTGGACGAAAACAAGATACTCAAAAATATCTCCGCGTACTATCCCAATCCTTCAGATCGGTTGGTCTTCATCGATGGTTTTTACGCCCTGATAACACTTTTATTGACAGAGATGGTTAATATTCTCGGGTTACCTCTGACGAAACGGATCGTAGCGGATATCGGCAAGGTGAGATGGGACATCTATAGGTTTTACACCGATTCCCCCATAAAAAGGAAGGTATTGGAGGCCTTTGATAAGATCGTAGCGCAGTATCCCAAGTGATGCAATAAAAGAACAGAAAGGGGTTTGACATATGAAAATTCCCATGGACATGATGCAATTGTTTCTTTCTCTTTGTTTGATGTTGTCGGTCTATTTAATTATTATTATCGTCTTTTTGTTTGCGCGGAGGAAATATAAGGGTGGATTGATAGAGACAGTGATCAATCTGATCATCTGGACCGTTGGCTTTCTTTTTGTGGCCGACCTTTCACTCTTTTTGAGTTATCAGTATGGTATTCGGTTGGCCTTCACCGTCCATGTCGTTTTCAAGATCATCGCTATGGTCTTTCTCTCAGTAGGGGGTATGAAGTTCTTTGTAAAATGAGGTATTGGTCCTCTGTTGTAAAATATATTGATTTTTGCCATCCTCTCCCGTAACATATTACCTTAAACTTGCGGGAGAAGATGGGTATGTCATCAGAGGGATTGGTTGCGTGGGTTATCTCGTGGGCCTCTACCCCGTATGGGGGCATGGCCCTTTTTCTTAACGCCGTTGCTGAATCGTCTTTTTTCCCTCTGCCTCCCGATGTATTGCTCATCGCCCTCTCTATCATTCGTCCCCCCCTTTCTTTCGTATACGCGGCAATCTGCAGCCTGGGATCGGTGTTGGGTGGTATCTTGGGCTATTTTCTGGGACTCAAGGGTGGAAGGCCTCTACTGCAACGCCTCATCTCCGAGGAACGAATCCGGTTTGTAGAGAGATATTATCAGAAATATGATATCTGGGCTGTGGGTATCGCTGGCTTCACCCCCATACCCTACAAGGTCTTCACTATCTCAGCGGGGGTCTTCGTCCTGGATCTTAAGAGATTTATCCTCGTCTCCGTGATCAGCAGAAGCGCTCGTTTCTTTTTGGTAGGACTCCTGATATATTTTTTTGGGGAGACAGCGAAGCTCTATCTGACCAAATATATCGATACGTTCAGTATTGCCTTTGTTGCCTTATTGATTTTGGGTTTTTTTGCCGTTCGTTTCTTTGCCAAAAGGATGGCGGTGAATGAATGAGGATCAGCTCTGGAGGGTGTAATGAATCCCACGATATTCCGTGAATATGACATCAGGGGGGTCGTCGACAAAGATCTCACTGAGGAGACTGTTCGCGAGCTCGGGAGGGGGTGTGGCAGTTATTTTTCCCAGCACGGGATCAAACAAATTACTGTTGGAAGGGATTGTCGTCCGAGCTCCGATCCATTTTTTCATGCCCTCTTAGAAGGACTCGTAGGCAGTGGCATAGCGGTTACCGATGTCGGGGTCTGCCCCACACCATTGCTCTACTTTTCCATCGTCCATCTGGGACAAGAAGGAGGGATGATGATCACCGGAAGCCACAATCCCTCGGAGTTCAACGGCTTTAAGATCTGCGTGGGGAAAGACGCGATCTACGGTAGAGAACTGCAACGGGTGCGGGAGATTGTTGAGAAACAGGAGTACATTCAGGGAAAGGGGAGCCTCGCTCAGCATGATATCATCACAGACTACCATCAGTATATCCTCTCCAACATCCACGTAGGCGGAGCGATCAAGGTCGTGGTCGATGCGGGCAATGGGACAGGAGGGATCGTGGGCGTGCCCATTATGCGCGACCTGGGATGCCAGGTGGAGGCGTTGTACTGCGAGATGGACGGTCGGTTCCCCCATCATCATCCGGACCCCACGGTGGAAAAGAACCTTACGGACCTCATCGCTATGGTGAAGGATACGGAGGCCGATTTTGGGATAGGCTATGACGGTGATGCCGATCGCATCGGGGTCATCGATGAGGAGGGAAGAATCATCTGGGGTGACAAACTGATGATCATCTTCGCCCGGGATATCATTCAAGAGCGGGGAGGAGGGACGTTTATCGGGGAGGTTAAATGTTCACAAACCCTCTACGACGAGATCGAGCGGCTGGGGGGTCGGGCCATTATGTGGAAGACCGGGCATTCCCTCATCAAAGATAAGATGAAAAGAGAGAAGGCCGTGCTGGCTGGAGAAATGAGTGGACATATGTTCTTTGCTGATCGCTATTTCGGTTTTGACGACGCCATCTACGCCTCCTGTCGTCTCTTAGAGATCGTGGGCAAGACCGGCAAAAAGGTCTCAGAGCTCCTGGAGGGGATCCCCCAGACCTCTGTCACACCGGAGATCAGGGTGGAATGCCCCGATGATATCAAGTTTCAGATCGTGGAGCAGGCTACGGAATACTTTCGTCAAAAATATCATGTCGTTGACGTTGATGGTATGAGGGTTACGTTCCCTGATGGCTGGGGATTGCTGCGGGCATCAAACACCCAGCCGGCCCTGGTTTTCAGGTTTGAGGCCACATCTCAAGAGCGGTTGGAGGAGATACAGGGGATGATAGAGGCGAAGGTGAAGGAGTTGATGGAGGGGATTCAATAGGAGGAGGGCGCCCCCACGATGGAGAGCCGCGGTCCTTAGGGGCCCACATGTCCATCGCCGGTGGGGTTGCCCAAGCCCTCCGGCGGGGCAAGGAGATCGGGTGCGATATCATTCAGCTCTTCACCAAAAATGCCAATCAGTGGCGTGCCAAACCTCTTGATCCAGATGCCATCGAGGCCTTCCACCAGGCTCGTAATGAAACGGGGATCAACCCCATCGCGGCCCACGACAGCTATCTGATCAACCTCGCTTCACCCGATGAGGGGCTTTGTAATCGATCTCAGGAGGTCCTCTGGGAGGAGATGCAGCGGGCTGAAGCCCTTGGTATTCCGTATCTCGTGATGCATCCAGGATCCCATCGGGGGAGTGGTGAGGAAGAAGGGCTCTATCGGATTGCCCGGGGCATCAATCTATTGTATTACCGAGTGCAGAACATGCCGGATATGGACATAAAAGTACAGATCCTGCTGGAGACCACTGCCGGACAGGGGAGCACGCTGGGTAGTCGCTTTGAGCATTTTGCACGAATTATTGAAATGGTTGAGGAAGACGCAAGGGTGGGGATCTGTCTCGATACCTGCCATTGCTTTGCCGCTGGATATGACATCAGCATCCCGGAGGGGTACGAGGCCACTATGAGGGAGTTGGATCGGATCATCGGCCTGGAACGCCTAAAGCTCATTCACCTGAATGACTCCAAGGCCGCTGTGGGCACACGGGTAGACCGCCATGAGCACATCGGTCAGGGCCACCTTGGGCTGGAGCCTTTTCGTCTGCTCATGCAGGACCCCCGTTTGGCACACCTCCCCTTTATCTTGGAGACCCCCAAGGGGAAAGACCCTAAAGGGGAAGATTGGGATGTAGTGAACTTACGGTTGCTCAGGGGGTTACTCTAAGGTATGGTGAGGGAAGCTGTTTCAGAGGTGCTGCATCAGATCATCTCGGATGAGATACGAGAGAAAGGGTCCCCCCTCACCTTCGCGCGGTTTATGGAGATCTGCCTCTACCACCCGCAATATGGTTATTACTCCTCGGGAAGGGCGTGCCGGGGACGGGCGGGGGACTATTATACCAGCCCCACGGTCCACCCCATCTTTGGGGCCCTTTTGGGGAGACAGATGGCCCAGATGTGGCGGATCATGGGGGGTGGTACATTCGAGATCGTGGAGATGGGCGGGGGAGAAGGGTATCTCTGCTTGGATATCCTTGATTACCTCCAACAAGAGGAGGGACAGTTCTACAGTCTCCTAAGCTACCATATGGTGGAGATCAGCCCCGTTTGTATCGAAAAACAAAAGGGGCTTTTATCACTTCATCGGGCGAAGATAACGTGGGATTCAGTCGCGGACTTGGGTGCGATGGAGGTCGAGGGATGTTTTCTCTCCAACGAGCTGGTCGACGCCTTTCCCGTGCATCGGGTGGTGCAGGAGGGTGGGAGACTAAAGGAGATCTTTGTGGATCTGGATAACGGGGTGTTTCAGGAGATTCTCGAAGATCCCTCTACACCTGAGCTGGAGGCATACTTCCGACGCCTGGGAATCACCCTTGCCGAGGGGCAAGGGGCGGAGGTGAACCTAGAGGCAGGGAGATGGCTCCAGGGGGTGGCGCAGGGCATGGAGCGGGGTTTTGTCGTCACCATCGACTATGGCTATCCGGCCCAGGAGCTCTACAGCCCCCTTCGTGGGGAGGGAACCTTCCTGTGCTATCGGGACCACCGGGCCCTCGCCGATCCCTATGGGGATCCGGGCCTGCAGGATATGACCGCTCATGTGGATTTTACCTCCCTCATCGAGTGGGGTGAAGAGTACGGGCTGCAACTCACCGGTTTGGTCCCCCAATACCGATTTCTTCTCGCCCTGGGGATCCTGGACGAGGTGGTACGGATGGGCGAGGGGAAGGCAGAATGGGAGGGCATGGCCGAGCGGCTTACCGTCAAGAAGCTCATCCTCCCCGGGGGGATGGGAGAGACCTTCAAGGTTTTAATCCAACATACAGGGATAGAGAAACCCCAGCTGGATGGGCTGAGAGGGAATATTCAGGGAGGTGAACAATGGCCAATGAGGCACTCATCAGGTCTTTGACACTGAAGACCCCTTCCACGATCGTCCTGTTGGTTATGGACGGGGTAGGGGGGGTGCGCGTAGACGGCAAGACAGAACTGGAGGCGGCCCATACCCCTCATTTGGATGAACTAGCTGCCCGCTCCATCTGCGGGGTGACCGATCCCGTTTCACCGGGGATCACGCCGGGGAGCGGACCGGGGCACCTGGGGATGTTCGGCTATGATCCCCTGCGCTATGAGATCGGCAGGGGGGTCTTGGAGGCCCTGGGGATCGGGATGGAGCTGGGAAAGAGCGATGTGGTGGCGCGCGGCAACTTCGCCACCATGGATGAGGGGGGGGTTATCGTCGACCGCAGGGCAGGGCGCATCCCCACGGAAAAGAACATGGAGCTCTGCGAGCTCCTGCAGAAGGAGATCCAGGAGATAGAGGGTGTGCGGGTGGAGGTTAAACACGGCAAGGAACACCGTTTTGTCCTGCGCTTTATGGAGGAGGGGCTGGATGGCCGGATCGAAGATACCGATCCGCAGAGAGAGGGCAACCCTCCCAAGCCGCCGATACCCCTGGCCCCGGAGGCCGAGCACACGGCTCAGATCATCAAACTTTTCGTTGAGCGAGCCAACGGGGTATTACAAGACCATCACCCCGCCAACACGGTACTGTTGCGGGGGATCTCCCAGATCCCCGCAATCCCCAGCATGAGCGATCTGTTCAAGCTGACCCCTGCCTGCATCGCTACCTATCCCATGTACAAGGGGCTGGCGAGACTCGTAGGGATGGAGATATTGGAGACCGGCGAGACCATCGTCGATGAGTTCAAGACCCTCAAAGATCACTATAAGGAGTTTGACTACTTTTTTCTGCACATCAAGAAGACCGACAGCTACGGCGAGGACGGTAACTTTGAGAAAAAGGTCGAGGTCATCGAAGAGGTGGACCGGCACCTTCCCGTGCTCTTAGAGCTGGACCCCGATGTCATCGCCGTGACCGGAGACCATTCTACCCCGGCGCTGCTCAAGGGGCACAGCTGGCACCCCAACCCCTTCATGCTCTATTCAAAATACGAGCGGATAGACGACGTTCAAGAATTCAGCGAGGCGGCGTGCGTCAAAGGTGGCCTGGGGAGGTTTTTGGCACTACATGAGATGCCCCTGATGCTTGCCTCGGCCCTGAAACTAGAAAAATTCGGGGCATAAACATAACAAGGGAGAAAAAAGAGTATCTCTGCTTCGAACGAGGGTTATAGAGGGGTTGCTCACTGAGGGATGAAAGGGGCAAGGCGGAGGGATTTATTACCCCTCACTTATGCACGAGTTTTATTTGTTGTATGGCGAAATCATCGTGATTGCCGCCCTTAGGACCTCTTGCCATGACGACGAGCTTGTTACGTCCAGGGCGCAATATATCTGAGGGAAGAGGGACAAGAATGGTTCTGAATGTTCTATCTTCTTCCTGATAGCAATAATTGTTAAGATTATCTATATAATGTTCGTTTATATATAATTTATTGGTAAAGAAACCATTATTGTAGTCTTCACTCTCATTGTCATTACGTGCACCTACCATCCCTGCTACACGTAAAGAAAGGGTATGCTTACGCTCCACTGATGTTAGGGTAAATTCCTTCTCATACACCAGGCCGACCCCGCCATCATCCCCTATGTAAATGGTCCCTGGGTCAATGGTAACACATCTCTCCCTTCCTGACCCGCTGGGCATAGTGAATCTCATGTCTCGCTTTTCACTCTCTACTGCCTGGGGGGTAGTTTGAAGGATGTTGGATATTAAACGAAAGAATAGTCGGTGGGTAGCTGGGAAAAAGCTTGTAATTGCAAGTATGATTATACCGTAGCTGAAGAATCTCCGCATCATACCACCTTTTACGTGACAAAAAGAAATAAACTTTATAACAATATGAAAAAAAAGTCAAGTTTTTTTGTATAAAAGAAGAAGTTGACATCGATAAATCACTATGGTTAACTAATTTTTTAATATTCTTTGGTAACTTTTTATTGAAATGGCTAGCAAAAGGGAAAGATATAAAAATGTCAAGCGGATCTTAGTAAAAGGAACCAATTGGGTCGGGGATACGATCATTTCTTTTTCTGCCGTTAACTCCTTGCGCCGAATCTTTCCGCAAGCCCATATCGCTGTCTTGGCCAAGTCCCACCTAGCTGAGCTCTGGAAGGCCAATCCGGACATCAATGAGGTCATCTCTTTCGATAGGGCAAAAGGAGTACAGAGGATTTTTGATGAGATGAGGATGTCTCGACTCATTAAACAGCAAGGGATAGACCTCGCTGTCATCTTCCCCCGATCCTTCAGCTCTGCCTGGTTAGTCTTTTTGGGGGGGATTCCCCACCGTATTGGGTATAAGGGTGAAGTGCGCGATTGGCTGTTGACCGAACGGCTCGACCGAACCACAGAAATCCTGAGCACACATCGCATGTACTATTATCTTCATCTCATAGAGCGCTTGGGCCGTGAGCCATCTCCCTCATTGCCTTCCTTATCCATCAACGGGGAGCTTGAGAAGTGGGCCGATAATTTCCTTTCAGACAATAGTCTGAGAGGGAGGGTACTGATCGGTTTTAACCCCGGTGCCACCTATGGGGAGGCCAAGTGTTGGCCGCTCGAGAAGTTCGTGGCATTAGGAAAGAGATTGGAAAAAACGTATGACGCCTCTATCCTCATCTTTGGCTCCTCTCGCCCCAAAGAAAAGGAATTGAATGCCACTATTGCTGAGGGGATTGGTGAGGGATGCCTCAATCTGTCCGGCCAGACCTCATTATTAGAGTTGGCATCCCTGTTGCGACAATGTCACCTGTTGGTCACCAATGACACAGGAACTATGCACGTGGCAGCGGCGGTGGGTACACGGGTAGTGGCCATATTTGGTCCCACCGATCCCCGGACGACCTCACCCTTGGGGGAAGGACATGTAGTCATCCGCGAGGAGGTTCCCTGTGGCCCATGCCTCAAAAGGGTATGTCCCGAAGATCATCGGTGTATGGATCTGATAGAGGTGGAAAAGGTGTATAATACGGTACGTGCGCAACTCAACAGGAGCACCGCAACGGTAAAAAGATAAATGGAGAAGGTTTCTGTTTACGTACTAACCTTTAATAACGAGAGGACCATTGAGCGGTGTCTGACCAGCTTACAGTGGGCCGATGAGTTGGTGATAGTAGATTCTTACAGCACCGATCGCACGGTGGAAATATGCCGCCGATTCACCAGCCGACTCTCTCAGCGGAAGTGGACGAACCATCAAGATCAATATCAGTATGCCGCTGATAAAACGGCCAACCGCTGGGTGATGTTTGTTGATGCCGATGAGGAGGTTCCCCCTGAGTTGGCTCGGGAGATACGAGAGGAACTCAAGGCTAGCAACGGCCAATGGGACGGTTACATTGCCCATCGGCGCACCTATTACCTGGGGCGATGGATAAAGTACGGCGGGTGGTATCCTGACTATGAGATTAGGCTCTACGATCGAAACAGAGGACGGTGGGAAGGTGGTCTGCATGCCAAGGTGAGGTTGCAAGGGAGGGTGAAGACCCTGAAGAACCGTTATTACCATTACACGTATAGAGATATCTCAGATCAGATTAAGACCATCGACAAATACTCTCAAGTCGCCGTAGACGATATGCTCCAGGAAGGAAAGGGCTTCAATGTGGTTCATATGGTGCTGAATCCACCTTTTCGTTTCATAAAGGAATATGTTTTTAAAAGGGGTTTTTTGGATGGCATACCCGGATTAATCATTGCAGTCTCAACGTTCTATTATACGTTTATTAAACATGCAAAAGCGTGGGAACGCTACCGTGAATCTCAGCAAAAAAAATATAGATAAGGAGACAAAAGCTTTGAAGTCTGACGAGAATCGCACAGTTATTCTTTTTTATCCAAGGGTTCAACCCAAAAAACATCATCACGAGTTACCACTTTCTGTCTTAGCACTTATCCCTGTATTACAAAAGAAGGGATATGCTGTCGTATTGATCGATGAAAGAATCGATCGCCACGCTTTATCGACATTAGAGCGATCTCTCGACAAAGCGGTCTGCGTAGGAATTTCCTCAATGACTGGATATCAAATTCAAGGCGGCATTGCTGCAGCCGAAGTGGTTCGGAAAGTAAGCGATGTCCCTATCGTCTGGGGTGGTTGGCATGTCTCTTTGCTTCCAGAAGAGTCGGTGAAGAGTCCCTATGTGGACATCGTGGTGCGTGGGCAGGGAGAGGTTACCTTTGCGGAACTTGTTCAGGCGATCGAAGACAAGGGTGATTTACATCAAATCCCTGGGATCACCTTCAAAGATGGTGGGAGAGCAGTTAACAACGTAGATCGCCCCATCATTTCTTTAGAAGATCTTGACCCAATGCCTTATGATTGCATAGATATAAATAAGTTTCACCCCCATTTTTCATACCTGAGCAGTATCGGATGCCCCATGTCTTGTGGGTTTTGCGCAGATGCGGTTGTCTATAAAGGTCGATGGAGAGCAATGAACCCTTATCGACTAGCAGATGAAATTACCACCCTTGCACAAAGATTAAGTCGGAAGATCAGGTCGATTTATTTCATCGATAATAATTTTTTTGTTAATCAAGAACGCGTAGCAACATTCTGCCAAGAAATTCTTAAGCGAAAGACCCGTATTGTATGGGAGGCTCTTGGCCACCCCAGGCAATTGGCCCGTTTTGATAATAAGTTCTATGCATTGATCCGTAAGGCTGGATGTTACCGGATATTGACGGGGACTGAGAGCGGTTCTCAAGAGATTTTAGACTATATTAATAAGAAGGCAACCTTGGAAGATACCATTACGTTTGCCAAGAAATGTGGACAGAATCAGATTATACCCGTTATCTCTTTGATGTGCGGGTTTCCTGAAAGGCCACTCGATGATCTGAAAGAAACGGTGTTGTATGTCAACGAAGTAAAGCGAGTTAATAACAAGGTGAAGACAAAGTTGTTCTTTTTCACTCCATATCCAGGTTCTCGGCTTTACCAGGATGCGATCAAAAGTGGTTTCCAACCTCCGAAAAACCTTGAAGATTGGTCACGCTATACATTAAATGTTAGGAATATGCCTTACATCGATCCCGGCTATGAGAAGTTGTCTTTTTGGGTCATTGACAGGTACTTTCCAAAGATTATAGGTAAAAAGAAGATCCTTTGGGAAGAGGTGCTACAGGAATTTGAGAAGAGCACACGCCCCCCATTTTACAAGCGCCGCGGGGGAAAGAAACTCAGTATTGGAAAGGAGCCATCATAACCTTGGATAATCTGTTTCAAGGAAAAAAAATATTAATTACCGGCGGGTTGGGTTTTATCGGGAGCAACCTTGCCATCCGGCTGGTGGAGGAGGGGGCAAAGGTCACTCTGGTGGATAACATGATCCCCCGTCAAGGGGGTAACCTGTTCAACATCTCCCCCATTGCCGATAAGTTTCACGTAAACTTCAGCGATGTGAGAAATCAACTCTCCATGGATCACTTGGTGCAAGGACAAGACTATATCTTCCATCTGGCTGGCCAGGTGAACCACGTGGAGAGTGTGCGCAACCCCATTCAGGACCTCGATATCAACTGCCGGGGGACCCTGGTTGTATTAGAAGCCTGCAGGCGGTTCAACAGGGATGTCAGACTCGTCTTTTCAGGTACCAGAGGTGAGTATGGGGTAAGCGTCCATCTGCCTGTCGATGAAAACCATCCTACGAATCCTAAGGGGATATATGCTGTGACCAACTTAACGGCGGAGAAGATGATCCTCGTCTATCACGATATCCATAAGATTCAAGGGGTTTGCCTCAGGATCACCAACACCTATGGGGAGCGTCACCAGATGCAGCACGATGAATTTGGAGTCCTGAATTGGTTTATCCGCAAGGCCATGGATGATGAAACCATACCGGTTTTCGGAGATGGAAGGATTCTGAGGGATTTTCTGTACGTAGGTGATTTGGTGGATTGTTTTTTGATGGTGGCTGCTTCTCCCCAGTCCTATGGAGAGGTATTCAATGTCGGCACGGGAGTTCCCATTACGTTCATTGATGTCGCCGAGAAGATTGTAGATATCGCGGGCAGTGGTAGTGTGGACTTTACCGAATTTACCCCGGAACGGAAAGAAGTGGAGCCAGGTGACTACTACACGGATATAGCAAAAATCAAAAGAGTGGTGGGCTGGGAACCCAAGACCACCCTGGATGAAGGGATCAGGAGCACCATAGGGTTTTATCGTCAATACAAGGAACAGTATTGGAAGGGCCCTGCTCGATGAAGAT
>CAYWLI010000054.1:0-15121 GCA_964459135.1 uncultured Thermodesulfobacteriota bacterium
AGACAGCGGACCTTCCCGCCTGACTCCTTTTCATAGAGGTACGCCTCTTTCATCCCCTTCCCCTCAGGGTGGCATGCTACCACAACCGGCGGTGATTATCCACAAGAGATTCCCCTTTCATCTTGCAAATCCACTGATATTCTCGTACCCTGAAAGCGGAGGGTTGAGATGAAAAAGAAGCGGTTTGATGATCTCATAGACATCATGGCCCGGTTGCGGGGGATAGATGGATGCCCCTGGGACCGCCGCCAAACCAGGGAGACCCTGAGGCCTTTTCTCGTTGAGGAGACGTACGAGATCTTGGAGGCGTTGGATCGGGGTGATGATCAGGGTCTGCGGGAGGAGTTAGGGGATCTCCTCTTCCACATCATCTTCATGGCCCGGATCGCACACGAGGAGGGTGCCTTCAACATCGATGATGTGATCAGCGGGGTAGCTGAGAAGATGGTACGCCGCCATCCCCATGTCTTTGGGAATGCCGAGGTCTCCGGCCCTCACGAGGTAGAGGCCAACTGGGCAAAATTGAAGGCTGAGGAGAAGCCTCGAGGGTCCCTCATGGAGGGGATCCCCCAACACCTCCCCGCCCTCATGAGGGCCTACCGGTTAACGCAGCGCGCCTCCAAAGTAGGGTTCGATTGGGAGGATAAGGGTCAGGTCTGGGAAAAGCTGGAGGAGGAGCTCAAGGAGTTTCAGGAGGCCTTGATCGAGGGACACAAACAGGAGTTGCGGGAAGAGTTGGGTGACATCCTTTTTACCCTGGTAAATTTGGCACGGTTCGTCGACGTCGACCCCGAGGATGCCTTACGGAGGGTCACGAATAAGTTCGTCGAGCGGTTTCACTACATAGAAAAGCGATTGCACGAGGAGGGCAAAGACCCTCAGGAGGCAACCCTGGACGAGATGGATGTCCTGTGGGAAGAGAGCAAGGGGGGGAAAGGGGGGTAGTCCCTATGGAAACGAGGAAGGGGAAGCTCTACCTGGTCTCCACCCCCATCGGGAACCTGGAGGATATCACCCTCCGGGCCATCAAGGTCCTACGCCGTGTGGATTTGATTGCTGCCGAGGATACCAGGAGGGCGCGGCGGTTGCTCGTGCGCTATCGGGCCCAGGCCCCCCTTACGAGTTTCTTTGAGCACAACGAGTCGGCCAAAAAGGATGTCCTTGTCAGGAGGCTCGTTGAAGGGCATGATATAGCCTTGATATCCGATGCCGGCACCCCCGGGGTCTCTGACCCCGGGTTCCGACTAGTACAACGGGCCATCGAGGAGGGGATCGACGTAATCCCCATTCCCGGCCCTTCTGCTCACGTTGCGGCCCTTGTCGTGTCCGGGCTCCCCACCGACTCCTTTCACTTCTTCGGATTTCTCCCCCCCAAAGGGGGCAAGAGAAAGAAGCGGTTAGAAGCAATCAAAGAATTGCGAGGGACCATTATTCTCTACGAGTCCCCCCACCGCCTCCTGCGCACGCTGGGGGATATCAAGGATATGTGCGGTGATCGGCAGGTCGTTGTGGCGCGGGAGTTGACCAAACTGTACGAGGAAGTAATCAGGGGGCCGATCACCGAGGTCTTGGCGGGGCTGCAGGGGCGAAAAATAAAGGGGGAGATCACCCTCGTGGTGGCCGGGAGGGGGAGGGGTGGTTGAGGGGGGTAAAAACGCAAGGGCGATCTGCGCCTTTATCCTCATGGGGTTAGGGGCCCTCCTGGGACAGATCATCCTCCTGCGGGAGCTCATGGTGGTCTTCTCCGGCAATGAGCTCTCCACCGGTGTGATGATCTCGGCCTGGCTCCTCTGGACAGCGATGGGGAGTGCCCTGTTGGGTATTTTCTCCGATCGCATCCAGGCGAAGCCCTTGCTTTTTGCCACAGTACAGCTCGTTCTCGCCTTCATCCTCCCCGCCAGCTTTCTGCTGGCCCGCTATCTCCGCCCCCTCCTAGGGGTCCCGGCCGGAGAGATCGCATCTCTGCCGCAGATGGTGATCGGCATATTTTTACTCCTCATCCCCTTTTGCCTGTTGTCGGGGTTCCTCTTTGCCCTGGGGTGCAGCCTGCTCGGTGAGATCCGCGGGAAAGAAGCACGGTCAGTGGGTGCAGTCTATGCCTACGAGGCCCTGGGGGCGGGGATCGGGGGGATCGGCTTCAGCTATCTCTTCATCCACCTCTTCAATCCCTGCCAGGTGGTTCTGTTCACCGCTGCCCTTTTGTCCATATCTTCCCTTGTGCTCAGTCGCAGGCTGAGGCCCATAGCCGTCCTATGGATAGGGCTCCTGATCGGCACCATGGTCTTTTTCGGGGCGCGACTCAACCTCCTCTCGCAGGGGTGGGCGTGGCAGGGGTATCAGGTGAAGGCCAGCACGGATAGCATCTACGGCAATATTACCGCCCTCACCGATGGCACCCAGGTGAGTTTTTTTGAGAACGGGGTGTGGAACTTCACCTATCCGGATCCCCTAACAGCAGAAGAGGCGGTGCATTTCGCCCTCTTGGAGCATCCGAGGCCAAGGGAAATCCTCTTGATCGGAGGGGGGATTGGTGGTCTTATAGGTGAGGCCTTAAAGCACCCCTCGCTCCGCCATGTGGATTATGTGGAGTTGGACCCGAGCCTGATCACTATGGGGAGAGCATTGCTCCCCTCAGAGGCCACCATCCCCCTTGACGATCCCCGCGTCAAAATCATCTACACCGATGGGCGCAGGTTTGTCCAGCACGGTCAGCGGAAATACGATGTAGTTATCTTACACCTCCCCGATCCTACCACCGCCCAACTCAATCGCTGCTACACTGAGGAGTTCTTCGCCGAAGTACAGGAGATTCTCAATGAGGAAGGTGTCTTTTATGTATCCGTGAGTTCCTCGGAGAACGTCATCGGTCCTACCCTGGCTCAATTCCTGAGTTCCATCTACTGGACTATGCACGAGGTCTTTCCTGAGATCGTGGTCCTCCCAGGGCCAGCGGCCCGGTTTTTGGGGACGGCATCTGAAGGGATCCTGGTCTCAGATCCGGATATATTGGTTCAGCGGATACATCAGAGGGGTCTGCAATTGCACTATGTCCGCGAATATTACCTCCTCTTTAACCTCTCGGCCGAGCGTGTCCATTATCTCAGATCCATCCTGGAACAGGGGGAGGGTGTGGAAATCAATAGGGACCTGCACCCGATCTGCTATTTCTACAATATCGTCCTCTGGAGCGCCCAATATACCCCCGGTTTGAAGAGGTGGTTTTTGGCGATGATGAATCTGAGGATGGAGTGGATATTGTATGTGATTGCTGCAATAACCCTCCTCCTTGTCTGGAGGGGGAGGAAGCGATCTTCCGCCCCCCTGGTCTGGGCCGTCGCGGTTACGGGGTTTTCAGAGATCGCCCTAGAGATCATCCTCATTCTCTCCTTTCAGATCCTCTACGGCTACCTCTATTATAAAATCGGGATGATCATCACCGCGTATATGATCGGCCTCGCCCTGGGGGGGTGGATGATCACGGCACTGCTGCCCAGGATTACCAGACCCCTGCGTTTCCTCCTCATGGTCCAGGCCGGGGTGGTCCTCTATGCCGTCGGCATCCTGCTTCTCATCCTGGGGCTCCACCAAGGGATCTTCCCTTCTTTTGTCTCTCGTCCCATGGAGGGGATCTTTCCATTTCTCACCCTCGTGGCCGGATTTCTCGGCGGTATCCACTTCCCCTTGGCCAATAAGACCTACCTGGGGAAGCGGGAGGAGATCGGGAGGATCGGGGGGCTCATCAATGGTATCGATCTTATTGGTTCCGCTGCGGGGGCTCTGGTCATCAGCGTTATCCTCGTGCCCATCGTGGGGATAGCCCAAGGGATCTCCATAGTCGTCGCCCTAAACCTCTCAGCCATCCTCTGTCTGGGGACAGGAGCCCTCAGGACGACAAGGAAGGGGTGAGGGTAGATCGCAGATGAGAAGGATGGTATAATAGGTGCCCGAGGAGAAACCATGATCTCAAAAGGTCCCCAATTAGAGGCCTTAGAAAAACGTTGTGATGATCTCATTGATATCGCTCGCCTCTTAACTCTCTCCTTTGACAAAGACGTCATCATCACGAAGGCCTTGGAACATGTCCATGAGCGGTTGAGGAAGAGGGCCAGGTATGCCGTCTTGGAAGATGGTCACTTGGTGATCAGGCATTGGGTTGGGGAGTATGAAGGGAATTTTCTCGCCTCCAAGAAGATCGCGAAGAAGAGCATCCTGTGGGACGCGTTTACAGCAGGAAAGGCCCTGAATCTGACGGATCCATCCCAGACCAATGGCCACGAACACACCCTTACGGAGCAGGTGAAGATCAAGGCGGTGGTTCCCCTGCGATATATGGATGCCAGGACGCATCAGGGGGTGAAGTTTGGGGTGCTGGTGGTCGATTCGGGGAAGGAGCAGGCCCCCATTACTGAGGAAGAATTTGCGTACCTCCAGATCATGGCCGATCTGGTAGCTGAGGCGGTGGGCAAGACGGTGTTGGTAAGAGAACTCATCCGTTCGTATGAAAAACGGGAGGAGGCGTCTAAATCATTTGCCCATTTCCTGCGCAATCGTTTTATGGTTATCGGCGGGTTTTCCCGCCGCCTGCTCAAGAAGACTGATAATAAGGAAATAAAGGGGTACGCTGAAACTATCGCCAGGGAGATAGACGAGATGGAGAGATCCTTGCAGGTCCTGGAGGAGATGTTGCAAGTAGAAGAAGAGGAGTTGCAACAAGCTAGAGAGGTTGGGATATGAGCATCTCAAGAAATAAAGGTTTTCCCTTGTTGTGTGCAATGGTTGCTCTCCTTCTACTGGCCGGTTGCGCTCACGTCATCTCTAAAGAGGTGTTGCAGGATGTCGACGGGAGCGTTAGTTTTGTGCAGTTATCGAAAGACCCGGAGGCCTATACAGGGAAGACCGTGCTTTTTGGGGGGGACGTGATCGAGACCCAGAACCTTTCGGATAAGACCCTCGTCGTTGTCCTTCAGCGCCCCCTCGGGAGCCGGGGCGAGCCCGGTGCGGGGGATGTGTCGGAGGGGAGGTTTATCATCCAAACCCTAGGGTTTCTCGATCCAGCCATCTACAGCCCTGGGAGGAAGCTCACCGTAGCCGGCACGGTAGCGGGAGAAGAGGTACGCCCCCTGGGTGAGATAGAGTATACCTATCCAGTCATCGAGAAGCGAGAGCTCTATCTCTGGCCGGAGGAAGAAGCGGTTTCCGACGAACCGGATGTGCACTTCGGCCTTGGCATCGGTGTAGGTTTTTAAGAAAGATAATGAAAAGGCTTTTTATTTTCGGAATGGCCCTTTGTTTGTTATCAGGCTGTGTTCACGCCGTCTCCCGGGATGTACTCCAAGAGGTGGACAGGGAGATCACCTTTGCGGCCCTGATTGATGACCCCGCTGCCTATCAAGGGAGGGTCGTCTTACTGGGAGGGGTCATTGTTAAGACGGTCAATAAACAGGAGGGAACTTTGCTGGAGGTCTATCAGACCAGTCTGGATCGAGAGGGCAGGCCCACGGATATCGATCGCTCCGAGGGGCGTTTTTTGGGCCTGTATAAGGGTTTTCTCGACAGCGAGATCTATAAACAGGGGAGACAGGTGACCATCGCCGGAACGGTGCAGGGGGAGAAGGTCCAGCTATTGGGGGAGATCGAGTATCGCTATCCCTATCTCCTCATCACGGAACTCCACCTGTGGGAGGAAGAAGAACCCCTTCAGCATCATGAACCATATCCGTGGGGTCTGTGGTATGATCCGTGGTATCCATGGGGTCCGTGGGGTTTCTGGGGGTGGTATCCATTGCGGTATCCTAGGCATTATCCCCGCCATCATCACCATTGGCACCATTGACGCCCTATTCTCACTCTGAACCTATAATTCCCGCAATGATGTTTTATTGTGAAGAATCACATTTCTAGCAAGTAATTCCATCGTATGTTCCCCGACCGTCATGGGTTTTATTTTCCGGACAAAAAGGGCAATGCCTGATAGTTCAAGACTTTGGAGAAACGGGAAAGGCCATGTTTAAATCCTTCCTCATTAATCGACTCATCGATGTAAAGCGAGGACTTACCGCCCTGCCGAAGGGATCGGATCTCCTTTTCAGTCTCGTTGTTTTCCTCCTCTACATGGCTGTTGCCCTTTCTTTTGGGTTTTGCTCTGGGTTCTTCACCATACAAGTTCTTAAAACAGACATCTGGGTTATGGTAGCCTTACCGATTTCACTCTTCTTTATACCTTCCTTTTTTGAAGAGATTGTTTTCCGCGGCTTCCTACTGCCGCATAAGGAAAGAGAGGTCTCCACCATTCACTTGTTGTTCTATGCAGCTTTCAGTATCGTCCTTTTTATCGCGTGGCATCCTATTAATGCCATGACTATCAATCATCCCGCATTTTCAATGTTCACAAACCCCGTGTTTCTCTCCCTGGCTGCCCTTATGGCCATAGCCTGTACCATAACCTATCTCAAGACAGGCTCATTGTGGGTCCCCATTGCCATACATTGGCTGACTGTTGTGGTCTGGGTGTTCCTTCTCAGCGGCAGGAATTTCGTGCTTGATATTGCCCGGTAAAAATCAAATCGTTCCCTTGAGATAGCGCTGCCGTTTTGCTTCTGGAAATCGCTCGATGGCATATCGGAGCATTGTCCGCGGCATCTTTTTGTAGTGCTCTTTCAAAAAGTGTTCTTCAGTTGCCAGGTGGCGCTTGCCCATCTCGCGGAGCATCCACCCCACTGCCTTGTGAATCAGGTCTTCCTTGTCGGATAAGAGCATTCTTGCAATCTTAATGGCCTCAGTGAACTCGCCGTCCCTGATAAAGTAAAAGGTTGCTATGATGGCGATGCGCCGCTCCCACAAATTTTTTGATTTGGCAAGGGCATAGAGGGGTTTTTTACTCTTTGCCATTAAGAAGGCGCCAACGATATAAACGGCCGATAAATCGACAAGGTCCCAATTGTTGATATACTGGGTGTTATCTAAGTAGAGATGGTATATTTTTTCTTTGAAGAGCTTATCCCCATTTGCAAAGGCGCGGACAAGGATCAGGAGCGCCAACAAGCGCTCCTCATGGATAGGGGAGTGGAGTATGTGTGTGACCTCTGTAAGCGGTATTGCTTGATATTCCTTTGCCAGCTTCCTGATCTCAGGGACCTTGATCCCTAAGAAGCGATCACCTTCCCCATACTCCCCCGGCCCTGTCTTGAAGAACCACTGGGAATTTGCTGCCCGTTCTTTGTCCCCGAGCTTCCTGAGTCTCGCTCTGATCTCCTGTACAGACATAGATTGGGTTACTGGTTATAGCTCACTACTTTTTAGGCTTCGGTTTACACGGCGGGAGCGTATACCCATCTGCTGGCGGGAATTGGATGAGGTCATTCCATCTGGGGTCAGCGTGCAGCTCCTCCATCTTTTCTTGAACCAAGATCCTCGCCGCATGCTTGAGGCACGCCGCCTCTTTTTTCTTTATCTTTAAGTTTGTCTTGATCATCGTCACGGTCTCAAGCAGTTCAGGATGGTCTTTTTCCAGGTCATCAAATTGCAGATGGATCAGCTTCCCGTTATTCTCCTTCAACCATTTTGCCAGATTGTCGGTTTTGCCATATCGCAATTCATCCATGAGCGTTTGATATGCATCGACGACGTTGCTGTCGATGTAGTAATCAAGCAGGCTTCTCGGGTCGGGATCTCTGGGGTCTTTCCCATAATTCGCCTTATGGGCGTCGATGACGATGATCAGCTTTTTCGAGTTTGCGTCTGTCTTTTCCTTCAAGATTCTTTCCAGGGCGGTTATGCCCAGGTTGTCGGATGCGCCGCCGTCGATGAGGTGGACGTACCAATCTTCTTTTTGAGCGTAGTCTTTCAGCGTGACGGACTGGAAGACCGCCGGAAAGGCGGCTGAGGCCATGACGGCATGGGCAATGGGATAGCGATCGATGCTCGATTGGAGTTTGTCGAAGCATTCCTTGGTGAAACAGAAGACCTTTGTCCCACCCGCATGCTCGGTATTATTGGTCGCATTAATGATCAGATATGGTCTTTGAGGGTTCAAGTCTTTGAAATGAAAACCCTTCCCCTTGAACCAGGATGTATCATATAAGGTGTCGGCGACGATCCACGCCATGACATCGGTTCGATCATAATAGGTAAACCAATAACGAAAGATATGTACAATCCAAAAAGAATTTCTCACCCATTTGGCGATTAAATGCTTCTGCAGCTTGGGGAAGACTACGTCTGGGTCCCATCGCGGTCTGGCTGATCCTTCAATGGTGGGGGGGGTATTGTGCGGGTCATCACAACTCAGCACGTAGTACGCTGCCGTAAAGGAGCCGCCGGAGACCGAGGATAAAACATCGACCTGCTGGAGGAGCCCGTAGCGCTGCAGCTCAAAAAACACCGCTGCGGAGAAGACCGAGGCTCGGCTGCCACCCCCTGAGATGGCGACGCCGATGAAGTTGTTATCATCTGTGGGGCATGCATCAAGGGGGTTGGATGAGGATAAGGTTCTATCGAACTGCCAGTTGTCCCGGCATTGCCAGTCAACTTTCCATTGGACATCCTCTGAGGCCAGATAGGCACCAGAAGGGGCCTTTGCACTGGGGACCGGCTCCCTGTATGGATCGGCCTTGACATTGTAGTGGCTGTAATAGGGGACAATAGCACAGGCTGAGAAAAAGAACTGGATAATTACAAGGGCTATGAGGAACCAGAAAAGTTTCGTTTTACCACTCATACGTTTTACCTTCGGCATCCTTGGGAGGTAATGCTATCATATTCCCCCACCCCAGGCAATAAAAAGGCCCCGTTGCGGGGGCTAGTTAATAGATGGTTCGGAGAGATGGAGAGAGGTTAGTTTTTTAATGCTTGATAGATAGTTGATTCACACTTGTTTGCCAAACCATCACTTTTTAGGCCGAAGCCACATGTTTCGGTTCCGGTGCCTCGGCAATCTCTCCGAACTTTGCCTCGTACTTGCTTACATTCTCGCTCAGCGCCTTGATGATCCGTTTCATATGGCCCGGACTTATGATGACCCTGGCTGTGACAATCCCCTGGGGCGGGATGACATTGATGAAGTCGACAAAGAATTCCTCCTTGCTGTGCGCAACGACCATATTGTTTGCATAGGCGCCTCTCAGGATCTCGTCCGTAATCTTAATCCCCACCTCTTGGGGTTTCTTTTCTTCGGCCATGGTAGCCTCCCTGTAGTTATTTATACTGCATCTGATTGGATACTGTAGATGGTATATTGTGGCACTATTATAACGTTTAGGGGAATAGTGTAAAGGTATTTTGACTATATTTTCTTTTTCCCAAAGTCACTTGCATAAAGGGGTTGCAGGGGTTATTGTAAAATAATTCGGGTCTTTCCCGAAGGCCAGCAATCATATATTCAAGGAGCGATCTATGATCGAAGTAACAAAAGGCGTTTCTTTCATTCCCGGACAGGATGATTTTATCCCCGACTCCCATGTCTACGTGCTCGGCGACCCGGCATCTCAGGACCTTTCAATCGTGGATGCGGGGCTCGTGGGCAAGGGCAAGTACAAAATGGGGGCGATACGCAAGATGGGGATTGATCCGTCGGCCATCAAGCGGGTCATCATGACCCACACCCATCTGGATCACATCGGCTGCCTGGCTGAGATCCTCGGGGAGCTACCCGAAGCAGAGCTGTGGGTGCAGACCCTGGAAGCCGAGCAGCTGGAGCAGGGTGATGAGCGGACCGTCCACGGCTTGGAGATGTTTCGCTCGATGTGCGAGATGCAGTTCGGCATCAAGCCCGGCGACTTCACCTTTCAGGTACACCGCAAGCTGGAGGGGGGTGAGAGCCTGGATATCGGCGGCATGACGTGGGAGGTCATCCACATACCCGGGCATTCCATGGGGGGCATTGCCCTCTATAATGCTCCCCAAAAGATCCTCATTCCGGGGGATGTGGTCTATGCTGATTATGCCATTGGCCGCTTCGACCTGTATGGGGCCGATGCCTCCGCGCTTAAAAAATCCTTATTTAATCTGGCTGAGTTGGAGGTGGATATCCTCCTGCCCGGCCACAACCGGATCGTCCAGGGGCTCCCCCCCGGATACATCCTCCAGACGGCCAAACAGTGGGAAGCATACCTGACATGATTGAGAGATTTGTTTTAAGAAGGGGAAAATCTCTCTATACATCAATTGATAAATACTGTATAGTAATTTTTTTATAACGAAACTTCCCTTCTTTCCATCCTCGAAAGCAGGTACAGAAAGGAACGATGATGAAGATACTCTTAGTGTATCCCCGGTATCCCGACACCTTCTGGAGCTTCAGGCATGCCCTGAAATTTATCTCCAAACCGGCATCTTTTCCCCCGCTGGGGTTACTGACCGTTGCCTCCATGCTTCCCCAAGAATGGGAAAAGAGACTCATCGACATGAACGTCAGGCCCCTCAAAGATGAAGCCCTCGAGTGGGCCGACTATGTCTTCATCAGCGCCATGGCAGTCCAGCGGGGGTCGGCACAAGAGGTGATCGAGCGATGTAAAAGGCTCGGGGTCAAGACCGTGGCAGGTGGTCCCCTCTTTACCGCTACACACGAGGAATTTGCAGATGTCGATCACCTGGTCCTCAATGAGGCCGAGAAGACCCTCCCCCCATTTTTGGCGGACCTCCGGAGGGGAACCGCCCGGCATGTCTATACTACCACAGAGTGGCCTGATCTCAAGGAGACCCCGGTACCCCTCTGGGAACTCCTCGATATGAAAGACTATGCCTCCACGAATATCCAGTATTCGAGAGGGTGCCCCTTCAACTGCGAGTTCTGTGACATTATCGTGTTGAACGGCAGGGTGCCCCGGACAAAGTCAAAGGAACAGGTATTAGCCGAATTGACGAGCCTCTACGACCAAGGGTGGAAAGATTCGGTCTTCTTTGTCGACGACAATTTCATCGGGAACCGAAGGAAATTGAAGGCGGAGATCCTGCCGGCCATCATTGCCTGGATGGAGGAGCGGAACTTCCCTGTTACACTCTGTACCGAGGCATCCATCGACCTCGCCGATGATGAAGAGCTCTTGCGTTTGATGGCGCAGGCGAGATTCGACTCGGTATTTGTCGGTATTGAGACCCCCCATGAGGAGAGCCTGGCCGAGTGCAGTAAGTTTCAGAACAGAAACCGGGACTTGGTGGCCAGCGTCCACAAGATCCAGCAACACGGCCTTCAGGTGACGGGGGGATTCATCGTCGGGTTTGACAGCGATCCCCTTTCCATCTTTGAGAGACAGATCAATTTTATCCAAAAGAGCGGGATCGTCACCGCCATGGTGGGGCTGCTCAATGCGCCACGGGGGACCCGCCTCTATAAGCGCCTGCACAAAGAGAACCGCCTGGTGCGGAGCTTCACGGGAGACAACACCGATTGCTCCATAAACTTCGTCCCCAAGATGGGGTATGAAACGCTCGTCGCCGGCTACGAAAAGGTTATGGAGACCATCTATTCCCCGCGCAATTACTATAAGAGGATCAGGACCTTTTTTCGCGAATACAGGCCTCACAGCAAAAAGTCCACCACCTTTAATAGTTCCCGCGTGAAGGCGTTTCTGAGGACCATATGGCTTTTGGGGATCAGGGGGAAAGAACGCTTTCAGTATTGGAGGCTCCTCGTTTCGACGCTGCTCAAGCGTCCGCAGTCCATCTCCCTGGCCCTCACCCTTGCCATCTATGGCTTCCACTTCAGAAAGGTCTTCAAGGGGCTCGTGCGGGTTCCCAGTGAGAAAGAGATCGCATAAGGAACTCCGCTTCCCCCTTATCTGTCTGAAACACTAAAATCCTGGAGAGCAAATGAGTGAGCTGAGGGACCGGATCGCCCAGGTGGTGATGATGGGGATTGGGGGTCTCACACCTTCCAAAGAAGAGCGTGCATTGGTCGAGCAGGGGGTCGGAGGGGTCATCCTCTTCGAGCGCAACTGCCGCAACCCAGCCCAGGTGGCCGAGCTGATCAAGGATCTGCAGGAGACTGCCCGCGCCAAGGGGTTGGGGATATCCTTAATAATTGCCATTGATCAGGAGCACGGCCCGGTCACCAGGATAAAAGAGGGTATCACCCCCTTACCCAGCGCCTGGGAAATGGGCAGAACCGGGGATTCGGATGTGGTGCGCCGGGGGGCACAGATCAACGGGAGGGAGTTGGCCTCTATCGGCATTACTATGAATCTGGCACCGGTAGCCGATATCCTCCTGCACCCGGAAAATCGCGTGATCGGCAAGCGGAGCTTTGGGGCAGATCCTCACATGGTAGGTGAGATGGTGGCCGCTGCCATCGAGGGACTTCAGGGTGAAGGGGTGGCTGCCTGCGCCAAGCACTTCCCGGGGCACGGGGCCACTAAGACGGACAGCCACGAGGCGCTCCCCACCCTTGAGAGATCCAGGGAAGAAATGGAACGGGCCGAGTTGATCCCCTTTCACAGTGCGGTGCAGGCCAATGTGGCCGCTTGCATGACTGGGCACCTCCTCTGTCCTGCCCTTGACCCCGATCTGCCTGCTACCCTATCGTCTTCCATTATTGGAGGCCTGCTGCGAAAGGGACTCGGGTTTGAGGGTGCCCTAATCTCCGACGACCTGCTCATGGGGGCATTGAACCAGTGGGGGAGTATGGAGGAGCGGGGTAAAGAGGCCCTGAAGGCGGGGGTGGATTGCCTGTTGGTTGGCAAGGGATCGGTCCAAGGGCTTTTGGAGGCCCTGAAGCGGGGATTGGCGAGTGGGGAGATTCCCCAAAAGCGGGTTGCAGAGGCTCTTGAGCATATCATGAGGCTTAAGGAGAGATATCCCTATAAGGAAACGGGAGATATTCCAGGACTGAGGCGGGAGGAAGACCTGGCCTTCTCCCAGGCGCTCTTTCAGAGGATACAGAATGAAGCGGGTGACCCTCGGGGTCGAACAGCTTAAGGAGCTTCAGCCTCCCTGGCTGCGAGAAGCGCGTATTGGCCTCCTGGTCAACCAGGCCTCTACTGATTCATCCTCTCGGCACACTCAGGATATTGTGGCTGAGTTGGCTGGGAGGAACCTTCAGGCCCTCTTCTCACCACAGCATGGAATCAGGGGTGAGGTCGAGGCAAATATGGTGGAGACAGAGGATGAGGTCGATCCCCATCTGAAGATCCCCATCTTCAGCCTCTATTCATCCAAGACCCGCACCCCAACTGAGGAGCAGCTGGAGGGGATCGATTGCCTTGTGATTGATCTGCAAGACGTGGGGACCAGGGTCTATACTTTTGCCACCACGATGGGCCTCTGCCTGGAGGCAGCAGCCCACTATAAAAAGAAGGTTATCGTCTTGGACCGCCCCAATCCCATTGGGGGCGAGCAGGTGGAGGGTAATCTTTTAAGAGATGGATTGCGCTCCTTTGTCGGTTATCATCCCATACCCATGCGCCATGCCATGACCATGGGGGAGCTGGCCCGATTCTTCAATACAGAACGGGGCATAGTGGCGGACCTCGAAGTCATCCCCATGGAGGGATACAAAAGGGATTATCTCTTTTCCGACACCAACCTCCCCTGGGTTCCACCATCACCCAACATGCCGACATTCGATACTGCCCTGGTCTACCCCGGCCAGGTCCTGCTGGAAGGGACCAATCTCTCTGAAGGTAGGGGGACTCCCAAGCCCTTTGAAAAATTCGGCGCCCCGTACATTGATGCACACGCCTTGAAAAGTCAGTTGGAGAAAAGGAAGCTCGCCGGTGTTAGCTTCGAAGAGATCTCCTTTACTCCCCAGATCGACAAATGGCAGGGAGAATCCTGCCATGGGCTCCAGCTTCACGTGATTGATCCCAGGGCCTATAAACCATACTACACAACCCTCGCCATTATCCAGGAGGTCATGCAGGCTTGGCCTGACCAATTCTCCTGGCTCCCCCTGCCCTATGAATATGAATTCGAGAAACTCCCCATCGACATCATCACCGGCGATGAGGCCATCAGAAAGGGGTTGGAGGAAGGAAAAGACCTGGATGAGATGGAGGAAAGTTGGCAGGAGGAGTTGGAAGGGTTTTTAGCGATAAGAAAGCAGTACTTGCTGTATTAATGGCGGAATTAGTCAGAGCGTAATCTCTTTTCAATATATGCACTTTTGAAAGTGGTCTATATTACAAAACAATAGTAGGCATCAGTCTGGATTCTCGATCTTCCATCGCCTATATTTATGCAGGTCTTGTCTGACCAAGAGCAGGCACGCTCAATAAGCTCCGCTTCGCACTGATCAAGCTGTCAGATTGAATACAGGTTTCTGCCAATTACTTCAATCGTTCTTTCCAGTACCCTGGATCTCTATGAAGGTGCATAATAGCTAGAATGAAGACAATGTCTTTGCCGATTGCATAGATAATGCCATAAGGAAAACGACGAGTCTGACAGCGCCGTATATCGTCCTCAATGATAGCCCATGCTTGTGGAAAGCTGAGGATGGTGTCTATGGTTGAATGTACTTCAATGGCGAAATCGTAACCGAGACCGGGTTCACGAGCTTCATAATAGTCTATCGCAGCGAAAAACTCGATCTCGGCTTCAGGGTGGAAAACGTATCTCATTTAGAAAACCGTTTATGCACTCTATCAAACACCTCATCCCCTGAAATTGGTTTGACCTTTCCTGAACGAAGTTCCCCAAGTCGTCGTTTAGCTACCTCCGCCCATTTTTTATCAATGGCTGGATTAGGCATGTTAAGGCTTTCCAGTAAGGAACTTGCGATACGTAGCCGCTCCTCGACTGGGAGAGAAAGGGCTTCATCGATAAGTTTTTTAGTGGCAGGCATGATATACCCCCGTATTCTAAAATGGATTATTTAGTATAGTAAACAATAGAATCCATCGCAATATATGATTCTAGGCAGAACTTAATTATTGCATAGATTCTATAAAAAGCTTAGCATTGTAATTACAAGGTGTCAATAAAGGCAAAAAATTGATCGATCAAACCTTAACTCCACTAAATCCGGCGTTGATACCGGAGTTAACCTTCCTCAATCTGGATTGTCGATCTTCCATCTCTTGACAGAGCCCCCCTACTGATAGATTAAAAAAAATTAATCTTCCTTTAATGGATTTTTAATCTTCCTCAATTATAATGACTTGCAAAAAGAGAGATTGAGGAGGATAAT
>CAYWLI010000055.1:0-2345 GCA_964459135.1 uncultured Thermodesulfobacteriota bacterium
TCACCTATCTTCAACTCCCCTTCTTTCGAAGCAAAAAGCACGCCTTCTGCACCCGCACGGGAGAAAAAGGTGTCCTGGAGGCCCTCGGCGTCCCAGAGGGGCGGCTCCTCACCCTGCGGCAGGTCCACAGGGCAGATGTCCTGGTCTTCGAGGGGGACACCAGGATCCTGACTCACCCCCTCCCCTATGATGCCGTCATCACGAACAAGAAAAGGGTGGCCCTGGGGATCTCGACGGCCGATTGTCTCCCCATCCTGATGATCGATCGGTCAAAAAAGGTAATCGGTGCCGTCCATGCCGGTTGGCGGGGCATGTGGCGCGGGGTCGTACAGCGGGCCGCGCGCACGATGATAGAGGCCTTTGAAAGTTCAGCCGGGGACATCCTGGCGGGGATCGGACCGGGTATCGGCCCGTGCTGCTACGAGGTGGGGACGGAGGTAGTGAGCCTCTTCCAAAACTCCTCTGACACCCCTCAGGAGTTTATTCAGGAACGGGAGGGGAGGACCTACCTTGACTTAAGCCGTGCCGCTCAGTTAGAATTAATACGGGTGGGGATTCCCCCAGAAAATATCGAAACTATCCCCCTGTGCACCGCCTGCAGGGAGGATCTCTTCTTCTCCTACCGGAGGGATGGAAAAACAGGGAGACAGTTGAGCTTTATTATGCTGTAACGAGGAGGCTGTTATGTTTATCGAAAGTATTGAGGGCAAACTAATCTTCTATGTGGCCACGGTAATCGACATCGGCCTCAGGATCTATATATGGCTCATCATTATCAGAGTCATCGCTTCGTGGATAATGTACCTCAATCCTTATGGTTCCTTTGCCAAGTTTCTCAGTCCTTATAACCCTAACCTCCTTGTCCAGTTCCTCTATCGAACTACAGAACCGGTCCTATGGCGTGTGAGGAGACTGTTACCGTTTCATAATCTTGGGATTGATTTTTCTCCCTTAATTGTACTCCTTATCATCTACCTCCTCCAAATCATCGTGGTTAGATCGCTGTTCCAGCTTGCCTTGCGGCTCGGATGAAATGAAGGAGGTCTCAATAACCCTCAAGGTCCGCCTCCAACCCCGGGCCTCCAGGGATGGCATCGATGGTCTGCACGCCGATGCCCTCAAGGTGAAGGTGACCGCTCCTCCCGTGGAAGGAAGGGCCAACAAGGCCGTAAAGAAGCTTCTTGCCGAACAACTGGGTATCTCCCCCTCCCAGATAGAGATCATTGCCGGCGAGCGCTCCAGGGAAAAACTGCTGCGGATCTCCGGCATCTCCAGGGCTGAGATGGAAAGGGCCCTGTGTATCACCCTCCCCCTTCGATGAGACGACTCGTCATTTTTTTGCTCCTATCTCTCATCCTCTTATTACCAGGACCGCTTAATGCCTCCTCATGGTTGGAGCTGCATTCTCAGCACTTCATCATGGGGTATCAGAAGCCTGAACACAAGATGGCCTTTTTCCTCCTGCAACGGGCTGAAGAGATCAGGGGGGCGGTTATACAAGATGCCGGGCATGCTCCCCCCTCCCCCACCCTGATCTACCTCGCCCCAACGTGGGAGCAATTCCAGGAGGTCCAGCCAAAGGGACAACCCCCGACATGGGCGGTGGGGACGGCCTATCCCGAGCACAACCTCATCATCCTCAGGTCACCCCGAGCAGTAAAGGGGGGCAGGACGGAGGTCGAGGAAGTTCTGCGGCACGAATACGCCCACCTCGTCTTGGCGAGGGCCCTGAAGGGGCACGAAGCGCCGCAATGGCTCGATGAGGGATTTACTATGCTTCAGAGCCGGGGGTGGAACTTCTCGTGGACGTATATCCTCAGCCGGGGGGTCTTGAGCAAAGCGCTTATTCCATTAGCGGAATTGGCAGACAGTTTTCCGCTCGATCAACACCAGGCCCAGCTTGCCTATGCCCAGAGCTTCAGCTTTGTGACCTATATCAAGAACGAATATGGAGCTGAGGCCCTGGCCCGCCTCATCAAGGGGATCGCCCACGGCCTCGATGCTGAGGAATCCTTGAGGCAAGCCACAGGATTGGGGCTGAGGAGCCTGGAGCGGGGGTGGAAGGCGGAGCTGAAAAAGAGGTACAGCTGGATTCCCATTGCCACCAGCTTCTTTTCCCTGTGGTTTCTGGCAAGCCTCCTCTTTCTGCTTGGCTACTGGCTCAAGCGCAGGAGGACAAAAAGGACCTTGGCAAAGTGGGAGCAGGAGGAGGCCCTTGTAGAGCCCCATCTCCCCCCGGAATCATCTAGTGAAGAGAATCAAGAATAAAAGAAGATCGTAGAGTAGATACGAAGGAAAGAACCTGCACTAATGCATCACCCCGCCGGATGAAAAATAATAAGCTT
>CAYWLI010000055.1:2445-3979 GCA_964459135.1 uncultured Thermodesulfobacteriota bacterium
TGGAGATTTGCCACCTCCTCGGGTGTCCCCATCCTGCTGAGAGGGACCAACCCAAGGGCGAGCTCTTTGACCTTATCGGTCATGCCGGCGGCGGTCATAGGGGTATCGATGAATCCCGGCGCGAGACAATTCACCGTGATGTTTGATCGCGCATACTCCAGGGCCAGGGTGCGAGTCAGACCGATGATCCCTGCCTTGCTGGCGGAGTAGTTGACCTGCCCCATATTCCCCCTCACCACCACCGAGGCGGTATTGATGATCCTTCCATACTTCTGTTTTCTCATGGGGCGATAGGCGGCCTGCGAGCAGAGGAAGGTCCCCTTCAAGCTGACATCCACCACGAAGTCCCATTCTTCTTCCGACATCCTGGCACATAGATTGTCGCGCGTGACCCCGGCGTTGTTTATGAGGATATCCAGGCGCCCAAACTCCTTCACTACCTGGTCGATCATCCCATGCACCTCATCCCGCTTGCGCACGTCCACCTGGGAGAATATCGCCTTCCCCCCCTTTGTGGTGATTTCTGCCATTACTCCCTCGGCCCCCTGGGGAACGACATCAGCAATAGCAATAAAAGCCCCTTCCGCAGCGAACCGCTGGGCAACTGCCGCCCCGATACCGCTGCCTCCTCCTGTGACCAAGGCCACCTTCTCCTTCAATCGCATCACGTACCTCCTGTTTCTCTGAGGGATACCCGTCTCTATGGCACAAATAGGTGGAAAAATCAAGGCCAAAGGGGCTTTGAGTGCTTTTCCTCCTTGCATTTGCCCCCACAATAGTGTATGAAACGGTGAGCAAAAAACTCGATCCCGAGGTTTACAGGTATGGCAGGAATGAAGGGTACATTCAAATGGCGTCTCTTGATTATCCTCGTCGTCCTCATCGGCGCCTTGATCTACTGCTTCCCTACCCTAGCCACCCTGACAAAGGAACCCATCTCCTGGTGGCCGAAGGTCTTCCCGCAGGATAAGATCCATCTCGGTCTCGACCTGCAAGGGGGAATGCACCTCATTCTGGAGGTGGAGACCGACAAGGCGGTGGAGAGCCATGTCGAGAGGATCAAAAACGACCTGAAGAATGACCTAAAAAAAGAAGAGATATTCACCATTTACCTCGACCGGGTCCAGGGGGATAAGATAGAGGTGGTCCTCTTAAACCCCGATGTGAAACAGAGATTCGATCCATACCTGAAAGATGAATACCCTATCTTAAAACAAATAAGCGATTCACAAATTGAGGGTGACCGGGTCAAGGTCCTCTTGGAAATGGATCCCAAACAGATAGATGAGATCAAGAAATCCGCCGTCGACCAGGCCTTGGAGACCGTCCGCAACAGGATCGATCAGTTTGGGGTGTCGGAGCCCGAGATCGCCCGGCAGGGGCAGAACAGGATCTTGATCCAACTCCCAGGGGTTAAAGATCCTCAACGGGCCAAGGATCTCATCGGCAAGACGGCGCTGCTGGAATTTAAGCTGGTGGATGACGTAAACAGTCTGCAGAGGGCCCTGGCCGGAGACATTCCCTTTGGGGATGT
>CAYWLI010000055.1:4079-6540 GCA_964459135.1 uncultured Thermodesulfobacteriota bacterium
CAGCGCATCAGCGGGGGAGAGGCGGTGATCGAAGGGAGTTTCACCCTCGATGAGGCCAAAGACCTGGCCATCGTGTTGCGCGCCGGCTCGCTCCCCGCACCGGTCCAAATCCTCGAAGAAAGAACCGTGGGGCCCTCCCTGGGGCGGGACTCAATTAATAAAGGAATTAAGTCCATCATCATCGGGGGGATCCTTGTGGTCCTCTTTATGATCATCTACTACAAGGCAGCAGGTATCGTGGCCGACATGGCCCTCATCATGAACCTCATCATCATCATGGGGGCCCTGGCCATCCTTAAGGCAACGCTTACCCTTCCCGGCATCGCCGGTTTGGTCTTGACCGTAGGCATGGCAGTGGATGCCAATGTCCTGATCTTCGAGCGGATCAGGGAGGAGTTGCGCGTGGGAAAAACACCCATGGCAGCCATAGACGCCGGCTATTCCAAGGCCTTTTTAACCATCATGGACGCCAATGTCACGACACTCATCGCTGCCCTCGTCCTCCTCCAGTTCGGCACCGGCCCCATAAAAGGATTCGCCGTCACCCTGAGCATCGGGATCGTAGCCAGTATGTTTACGGCCATCGTCGCCACACGGTTCGTTTTCGACCTCGTCCTCAGCAAGGTGCGGGTCAAACGCTTGAGTATATGAAGGGCTGAATAACGATGGAGATTATTAAGTCGGCAACCAAGATCGATTTCATGGGGAAACGAACGGGTGCCTTCATCATATCGGGTCTCCTGATCATTGCCGGCATCGTCTCTCTGATCGTGCACGGTGGCCCCAATTACGGTATCGATTTCGCCGGTGGCACCTTGATCCAGATCAGATTCTCACAACCCGTAAGCCCCGGTGAGATACGTGAGAGCCTGAAAGATGCGGCATTAGGGGGGACGATCCAGCGGTTTGGGGCTGAAGGGGTAGGTGAATATCTCATTCGCCTGCAAACAAGCTCCTCCGATGTGGAAGGACTCTCAGCGCAAATCAATGATGCCCTCTCCGAGCGTTTCGGGGGAGATACCTTTGAGATCAGGCGTACCGAGATGGTCGGCCCCAAGGTGGGCAAAGATCTGCGCAAAAAGGGGCTCCAGGCCATCATTGCTGCATTGATTGGCATCTTGATCTATATCAGCATTAGATTCAAGTTGCGGTTCGCCATCGGTGCGGTGGTGGCCCTCGCCCATGATGTCATGATCACCGTCGGGGTATTCTCCCTTGCCAACAAGGAATTCTCCCTACCCGTATTGGCGGCCTTGCTGACCATTGTGGGATATTCCCTCAACGATACGATCGTGGTCTATGACCGCATCAGGGAAAATACAGGCCGGATGAGAAGGGAACTTTTTGAAAAGACCGTCAATATAAGCATCAATGAAACGCTCAGCCGAACGATCTTGACTTCCTGTACGACGCTCATCGTCGTTATAGTTCTCTTCCTCATGGGAGGAGGGGTGATCCACGACTTTACCTTTGCCCTCCTCGTGGGGATTGTAGTGGGTACATATTCCTCGATCTTCGTGGCGAGCCCCTTGGTAGTCCTGTGGGAGAAAAGGTTCCCGACGAAACAAAGGTAAATAGTAGCAAGACGATGGGACTGTTAATCAGAGGTGGGAGAGTGGTTGATCCCCTCCTCGACCTTGATGATTCCCTCGATATACTTATCGAAGACGGGCGCATCAGCCACATCGCCCCCCGCATTGAAAAAGAAGGTACCCCCCTGTTGGAGGCCACGGGCAAGGTCGTGGTCCCGGGCCTCATCGACATGCATTGCCACCTGAGGGACTTCAACGAGGCCCGCAAGGAAACTATCGCCACGGGAACCAGGGCGGCTGCTCTGGGTGGTTATACGACCGTGGTCTGCGAGCCCAATACCGACCCCCCCCTTGATACCCTTGAGAACCTCCAACAATGGATCTCGCTCGCCCAGCGGGACGGATGCGTCAACCTCCACACCAAGGTTTGCATCACCAAAGGCAGCAAGGGGGAGCAGCTTACTCATCTCAAGGCCCTCGCGCGCAGGCCCTGGGTCGTGGCTGCCACCGATGACGGGAATCCGGTGGTCAATGACAAGGTGATGGCGCGGGCCTTTGACAAGGCGCGGGAATATGAATTGCTTCTGACCCCGCACTGCGAAGAGTCTCCGGCAACCATACATGCCTTTCAGAAGAACAATCCCCTCATCCCCCTACCCGAAGATATCGCTCGGTATAAGCGGGAGCCTCACTATGTGGCCAGGGAGCTGGAGCTGGCCGAGAAGACTGCCTGGCGGGTACACATCTGCCACGTGAGCATGGCCGTCTCCCTCGACCTGATCAGGCGGGCCAGGGCCCGATGGGTGCCGGTCACCTGCGAGGCCACCCCGCACCACCTCACCTTAACGGAAAAGGATGCGAAGAAATGCGGCCCCGATGCCAAGGTCAACCCCCCGCTGCGGACCAAGGCGGACGTCGAGGCCCTCAGG
>CAYWLI010000055.1:6640-9288 GCA_964459135.1 uncultured Thermodesulfobacteriota bacterium
TGAGCACCGAGAGCATCACCGCAGCGGCCATAACCGATCCTACCTGGCCACCCGCATTGGCGCCCATGGCATGCATCAGCAGGTAATTCCTGTTGTTGTATTTGAAGCCCTCCTTCTGGACAACGCGCGCCGACATAGGGAAGGCTGAGATCCCTGCGGCCCCGATCAGGGGATTGACCCTGCCACCTGAGACCACCTTCAGGAACTTGCCGAAAAAAACCCCGCAGGCCGTATCGAGACAGATGGCGACAAAGCCCAGTCCCAGGACGATTAAGGTCTGTGGAGTAATAAAGGCCCTCCCATCCATGGTGGCCCCAATGCTGATGCCGAGCAGCAGCGTGACGATGTTCGTGATCTCATTTTCAGCTGCCTTGGAGAGCCTCCCCACCGCACCGGACTCCCGCATCAGGTTTCCGAGCATGATGGTCCCGATGAGGGGCAATCCCTTCGGTGCAATCAGACCGCCGACCACCGTCACGACGATGGGGAAGAGGATCCTGGTCGTCTTGGAAACCGTCCTCTTTGCTGTCCCCATCACGATCACCTTTTCCTTACTCGTGGTCAACCATCGCATGATCGGAGGCTGAATGATAGGGACCAGAGACATATAGGAATACGCCGCCACGGCAACGGAGGCAAGGAGATGGGGGGCATACTTGGAGGTCACATAAATAGCGGTGGGGCCGTCGCAGGCACCGATGATACCTATGGCCACCGCATCCAGCTTGGGAAAGCCGAGCACAAGGGCCAGCATCAGCGTCAGAAAGATGCCGCACTGTCCCGCCGCTCCCAGGAGAAAGGTCCCGGGATTCTCCAGAAGAGGGGTAAAGTCGGTCATGGCCCCGATACCGACAAAAATGAGCAGGGGGAAGAGCTCGGTCATGATCCCGGCATCGTAAATAACCCGGAGAAATCCCCCCTCCTCCATGAGCCCTGCCAGGGGGATATTGATCAAGATACACCCGAACCCGATGGGAACAAGGAGCAGCGGTTCAAAGTCCTTTTTGATCCCAAGATACAGGAGAACGGATCCCACGGCGATCATGATGGGATTTGACCAGTGGAGGTGCTGAAAACCGGCGATGAGCCCTGACAGTCCGTTTACAATTGCTTCCCACATATCAGAAACCTCTTACGAGCGTTAGTCGGTTGTTTCGTCTTCTTTGACCGGAAAAATTCTTTTGAGGACCCTGATGACGAGGCCTATCCCCCAGAGCGTCAGCAGCGTCCCTCCCATCCCTACCACGAGCATCGTAATGCCGAAGGTCACATTATCCATCTCTCTGCCCCCTTGTGTTGAGAACTATTCTATACCTCAATAAACCGATTTATTCAACCACTGCGCTGTGAGTAGAGCAGGAACAATCTCACCCCCTTTGATATTTTCCCCAAAAGATAATATATTGCTATAAAGCACCAACTCATAAGGGCACACAGATGCGAAGGAAGTCACTCTATATACCGATTATCACTATACTTGCCACAATCTTGACGCTTTTGGTCTTGCTGGGCATCTCCACGCTCAGAAACCTCGGCAGAGACCAGGTGCGGATGGAGAAGGCACTTGTGAGGGACGGCCTTATTGTGCTCAGGGGGCTCGAGGCATCCTTTCGATCCGGCATGCGGGGGGTGATGGGAAGGGAAGATAACTTCCAGTGGCTCATGTCACAGATCTCCGATCTCACTGATATCCGATTCGTCGGTCTCGTTGATGAAAAGGGTACCATTATCGCCCATAGTGACGACGCTTTGGTTGGCAGCACGTATCCCCAGATGGATAACCTCAGGACCCTCATTGCACGAGACGAGCCACAGCACTGGTTCGCAGCGGACGGCTCATTTGTGGTCGCCAAGCGTTTTCAACCGTTACGCTCTCCCCGCGGGAGGATGGGCGGGATGCGTGGCCCCATGCGTCCTCTGTCCGGAATGGGGGGTACCATCTCCGATTCGGTCCTCCCCGATAAGACCTATGCCGTCCTCGGCCTCGATACCAGGATATTCGTTGAGGAGCGCAAGGAAGACATCCGCTATGCCATCATGATGGGATTGATCCTCCTTGTCCTAGGAAGCGCAAGCCTTTATTTTATCTATCTCGTCCAGAACTACTATCTCGTAAACAAGACCCTCAATACGATGACCACGTATGCCACGAACGTGGTGGGAAATATGCCCGATGGGCTCATCTCCATCGATGCCGAGGGTGAAATTATCACCGTGAACAACAGGGTGCGGGAGATATTCGGCCTCAGGGGGGCATCGGATCAGCGTAGGGAACTTAAAAAGAACTTCCTCCCGTTTGCAACACCGCTGCTCGACTCCCTCCGGCAGAACAGGATAGTCCTTGAACAAGAAATGGAGTACCCCCACAAAGAGGGAGGATCTATCCCCCTTGCTGTCAGCGCCGCCAGACTTATCTCCGACGACAAAGAGGATTTGGGCACCGTATTCATACTAAGGGATCTCAGAGAGATCAAGGCGTTGCAGGAAAGGGTCACGAGGAGTGAACGCCTCGCTGCCCTCGGAAGCTTGGCCGCAGGGGTCGCCCATGAGATCAGGAACCCTCTCAGTTCCATCAAAGGCTTTGCCCAGTTCTTCCTGAAAAAGAATCCGCCGGGGAGCACGGACCACAAATACAGCGAGGTCATGAT
>CAYWLI010000055.1:9388-13589 GCA_964459135.1 uncultured Thermodesulfobacteriota bacterium
CGGCTGATGCTCAGGGCCCATTTGGAAGGAGAAGGCTTCCAGATCGTGGAGGCATCCGATGGACACGAAGCTGTGGATCGGGTCAATGAGAGATCATTCGACCTCGTCCTCATGGATATCAGGATGCCCACCATGGATGGGATAGAGGCCCTGAAACTGATTAAAGAGGCAACTGCCGCAACACCGGTCATCATGATGACCGCCTATGGCTCCATCAACTCAGCAGTGGAGGCGCTGAAAGCCGGGGCCACAGACTACCTGACAAAGCCCCTGGACATGGATGAGCTCATCTTTAAGGCAAAGAAGGCCCTGCACTACCGTCAACTGGAAGAAGAAAACATACTGCAAAAAGAGAGGCTCGGGATGAGGTTCGACTTCTCCAGTATTATCGGAACGAGCCTTCGCATGAAGGAGTTGTTTGAAACACTCTCTATGGCAGCACCGACAGAGGCCACCGTACTGTTGCTCGGAGAGAGCGGCACAGGGAAAGAGCTCGTGGCAAACGCCATGCATCAGAACAGCCCGCGCAAAGAAAAACCGTATGTCAAGGTCAACTGTGCTGCCTTGCCCGAGACACTCCTGGAGAGTGAGCTTTTCGGCCACGAAAAGGGGGCCTTTACCGGCGCCATAGACAAAAAGAAGGGGAGGTTTGAGCGTGCTGATGGCGGTACGCTCTTTCTGGATGAGATAGGCGAAATGTCCCCACCCACCCAAACAAAGATACTCAGGGTCCTGCAGGAGAGGGAGTTTGAGGCGGTCGGCGGCACAAAGACCATCAAGGTGGATGTCAGGATCATCGCCGCCACCAACAAGGATCTGGCTGAGGAAGTAAAACAAGGAAAGTTCAGGGAGGACCTCTACTATCGGCTCAATGTTGTCCCTATCACCATCCCCCCTCTGCGGGAGCGCACTGAAGACATCCCCTTTCTCGCAGAACATTTTCTTCGAATCTATAGCGAAAAAAACAAAAGGGAAATCAAGGGGTTTGGAACGGGAGTAATGGATACGTTTATAGGCTACAGCTGGCCTGGGAATGTACGGGAGCTTGAAAACATTGTGGAGCGGACAGTAATCATGTCCAGGGAAGATACCATAACCCTTGGTGACCTCCCCCCCGGTATTGCAGGTCCTCAGGGGGAGGGCGTTCGAACACCACCCCCCACCTCCCTACGGGATGTGGAGCGCGAAACTATCCTGAAGACCCTCCACCAAACAGGGGGAAACCGAACCCACGCGGCTCAGATCCTGGGGATAACGAGAAAGACCCTCCAAAACAAGATCAAGGAATACGGCCTCGATGTATGATGAGGTGGTGCATAAAAATTTCCCATGTTTACTTCAATCCTCTGATCTACTGCGAAAAAAATATGCAGTAGGATAGCCCGCCATTCCCTGAACAAAATCATATCGACATAAAATACAAGTAAATTCAATAGGTTGTAAATTCTTGCATTCGTGGCCCTCTTTGGCACAGGCGTTGCTATTACAGTATTGAAAGAAAAATAAGAAGGAGGTTTAATTATGAAAAAGGTTGTGATTGGATTGGCGGTCGCTGTAGCAATCGGGTTGATTGCGCTTCCCTTTGCTGTTGCAGGTCCGGGAGGCAAGGGCGGAAACGTCGGTGGCACTGGCTATGGCCCAGGCTATGGCAATTGCCGGGGGGGTGCTCAGGCGAGCCAGTTGACTCCCGAGCAGACCCAGAAGATCGATCAGCTTCGCCAGAAACACTGGGAGGAGACCAAGGGGCTTCGGGCAGATTTGTTTGCCAAACATCAGGAGCTCAGAGGACTCTATATCCAGGCAAACCCTGATGCAAAGGCCATCGAAAAGCTGCAAAAGGAGGCCTTTACCTTACAGCAAAAGCTTGAGGAAAAGAACTTCGCCTTTCGTCAGGAGATGAACAAGATCGCCCCAGGGCAGTGCGGCGGGTTCGGCAAGGGATACGGCCAAGGAGGCCAAGGAAGAGGCCGCCATGGTAGTGGTCCCGGTCCCCGGGGGGATGGTTCCGGTCCGAGGGGGGATGGATCCTGTTGGAGACAGTAACCACGTTCGGGGGAAGGCCTTGTGCCTTCCCCCACCCCTCCTTAAAATCTTGTGGCAGAACTTGACAGACCCCCCTAGACAAATCATCGTGCCACTTACATGATCTATTACGTATCTCAAACAAAAAGAGAGATCGAAACGTTAGGCCAGGACCAGGCAGCCTAGAGGCTTGGCCACCACCTCGGCGACGATGCGGGCGTCCTTCACCCCCACCCCCTGCAAGCGACTGAGGATACCTTCAGCATCCTCCTCCGGTACTGCAATGAGGAGCCCACCTGAGGTCTGAGCGTCGTAGAGGATATCCAGCAGCGGGGGGGAAAGCCCCTCACCACCCAATACCTTGGGTCCATAGAAATCCTTGTTGCGGGAGGTGCCAGCAGGGACAAGTCCCATGCCGGCGTACTCCTCTGCCCCCGGTAGGATGGGGACGGCATCCACAAAGACCTTGATGCCGATCTCACCCCCCCCCAGCATCTCATGCAGGTGGCCGAGCAGCCCAAAACCGGTGACGTCCGTGCAGGCATGGACCTGAAATCCCCTCATCACCTCAGCCGCCTTCCGGTTGAGGGCAGCCATGACCTCTGTTGCCCCCTGCACGGCCTCCGGCGAGGCCATTTCCCCCTTCTGGGCCGTGTTGATGATCCCTGTGCCCAGGGGCTTGGTGAGGATGATCCGATCGCCAACCTGAGCACCCGTATTGGTGAGAATCTCATCGGGGTGAATCAGGCCGGTCACAGCCAACCCGTATTTTAGCTCTTGGTCCTCAATGGAGTGCCCGCCAACGAGGACCACCTCCGCCTCACGCATCTTGTCCAATCCACCGCGGAGGATATCGGTGAGGATCGCCATCTCCATCGACTGTATGGGGAAGGCCACCAGGTTCATGGCGGTGACGGGGATCCCCCCCATGGCATAAACATCGCTCAGGGCATTGGCCGCCGCTATCTGCCCGAAGGCATAGGGGTCATCTACGATGGGGGTAAAAAAATCAACGGTCTGCACCAGGGCCAGGTCATCTCTCACCTTGTAGACCCCGGCATCGTCGATGTGCTCGATCCCCACCAGGAGGTTCGGGTGACTCATGAGCGGCAGCCCACAGAGTGCCCGGTCCAGGTCCCCTGGACCTAGCTTGGAGGCTCAGCCAGCCCCCTTGACTGTGGTCGTAAGCCTGATTGCTTTCTTTGAAGTCATCTATCTCCCTTTATAAGTATATATATGTATCGGCTAGTAAGAAATAATAGTAGATCAAGGATTTCTATAAATCAAATAGAAAAATCCAATACGAGGAGGATCAAGGTGGGGTGTAAATCTATGTCGGGGATCAAAAATCCCGCGGCTTGGCCAGGATCTCCCGCACCTTGATCTGGAAGAAGTTGTTGGAGGAGTTGGCCCGGATAACGGCGACGGTGTCGGCCCCCCTCCCCGTCCCGGCCACAGCGATGCAGTCCTCACAGGGGATCAGGCCGGCATCAGCTGCCATGGCCACGATCTCCACACAGACCTTCATCCCCTGTCCGACCATCCTGAGGGTGTTGGCCACCAGATCCTGCTGGGAATAAGATTGCTGGGACCGGATGGCCGTGCCCAGGTTTCGCAAGACCATGGTCCCCGTATAGACCCTGCCACCCAGTTTTTCAATCTGGGCCCTTGTCCCCTCGTCGAACTCCTGTTTCCCCTCCTCGGAGAAACCGGTGTTGTGGCTCACCACGACGAGCGCAATCCCCTTCCCTTCCAGGAGCTTGGCCGCCTCAAGGCCGGTATCCCCCCAGGTGGAAGCCACCACCATATGGCTGATCCCCCTCTTGCGGGCCTCCTCCACGGCGATCCTGAGGGCCTCCTGTGTGTTCTGTTTCCCTGCCCGGTCAAAATACATCTTATCACCTCACATTGAGGATCAACCGTTCATATAGCATCTTTGTTCCTCAAGTGCAACCAATTGCCTGGCAGTTTTATCCCGCATTGCCCTCTCATTTGCCCCCCTCATTGAAAAGGAAAGGCAAAGCTGTTATGATCCGCCTGGAAAGGGGGAACCATGAAGGCAAAAGAAGTGACGGAGAGCATCTATCAAGTGGGGGGTGCGGATATCACCGATCCCAGGGACTGTGCGGTCTATATCCTGGATCTGGGGGAGCTGGTCCTCATCGATGCCGGGGCAGGG
>CAYWLI010000055.1:13689-14806 GCA_964459135.1 uncultured Thermodesulfobacteriota bacterium
TGGATGTCAAACTAACAAAAGAGGAAGAACGCCTCCGCTTCGGCGATCAGGAGATCATCTGCCTCCACACCCCGGGACACACCCCCGGCTCCCTCTCCGTCTACCTGGACCGGGGGGGCAAGAGGATCCTGTTCGGACAAGACATACACGGCCCCTTCTCCGAAGACTTCGGGTCCGACCTTGCAGCCTGGCGCAGGTCCATGGAAAGGCTTCTGGCCCTGGAGGCGGACATCCTCTGCGAGGGGCACTTCGGGGTCTACCAGCCCAAAGAGAACGTTGCGGAATACATCAGGCACTATCTGGAGGAATACAGGGAGAGGGGCTAGTTGGTGACAAGGTAGGTTAGCAATCGGCTTTGTCGATGCTTAACCACAACAGTTGCTCACAGCACAGTAAGCGAGGCCTTCATGCACATTACCTTCTACGGCGCAGCACGAGAAGTCACTGGGTCCATGCATCTTCTTACCTCCAATACCGACCGCATCTTGCTGGACTGCGGCTTGTTCCAGGGCCGTCGCAAGGAGGCTGCAGAGAAGAACAAGGTGATGCCCTTCGACCCGGGTATTATTACTAATGTCGTACTATCCCATGCCCACATCGATCACTCCGGCCGTCTGCCCATTCTGACCAAGAACGGCTTTAATGGTCGGATCATTAGCACCCGGGCCACAGCAGATGCGTGCGAGTATCTGCTGCCGGATTCGGCCCATATCCAAGAATCGGACGCCGACTATCTCAATTATAAGCTCGTACGTTCGACCCTCGCCAAGATGAGGAAATCACCCCGGGCCAAAACGTTGAGCAAGCGTAAGCTGAAGGAAATCAAGACGCTGCTCAAGAAAGACCGCCACGAGCTGAATGCCGAAACCATCAATGAGTATATCCGTACGTTGCACCTTAAAGGAGTTGAGCCCCTCTATACGATGGCGGATGCCGAACAAGCACTGGAATATTTCGACAGCTATCCCTACAAACACCCCGTAACCATAGGGAAGAACATGACCTGCACACTCTACGATGCCGGTCATATCCTCGGCTCGGCCATGAGTCTGATCACGGTGCGCGCGAACGGGACCTCCCGCACGATTATGCACACCGGAGATATCGGCCGGTTCAA
>CAYWLI010000056.1:0-5507 GCA_964459135.1 uncultured Thermodesulfobacteriota bacterium
GCCTTTCACGGCCACCAGGTATTCGGCCCCTTTGCCGATCTTTTCGGCCGCCCGCGCCGAGCCAAGGGCCAGCAATTGGCCGAAGGCCGTGCTTTGATCGGCCATTTCCTGTGTGGCCTGGACAACAGCACCGGCATTCCCCCATGTGAGTTCTATGCCGCCAGTATCCTCTTTGGTCAAAACGCCTTGCTCATAACATTCAATGGCCCAGGCCACCGTAGCTCCGGCGGAAATGGTGTCAAGCCCGTAGATATTGCAGAGGTGATTGCATTTCAGAAGCGCTTCTTCATCCTTATTGAGGATCAAAGAACCGAAAGCTGCAGACGTCTCGTATTCCGGACGGCTGGTTTCACCCACGGGCCACTTGCCCCCTTTCACCTCATATATGGCGCCGCAGCCCATAGGGCAGTTGGCGCAGGCGTATTTTTTTACACGGTATTTGGGGTCCATGGACGAGCCTTCAAACTTTTTGGCGCCCTCTTCACCATAGTCGACAACACCGACGCCGTCCCAGTTTTTCACCGGAGAATCGCCACTCACTGCCGCAGCCGCCGTCATCATGGTGGTACCGAACTTTGAAAACCCTTCGGCCAGTTGAGCTTCCGGTCCATGTTTCATGGTATCTAAGATTTCTTGGTTGGCGGCCTTTAACTGATCGGGATGGGCTACCGGCACGCTGCCGGTCCCTCGGACGACCACGGCCTTCAGCTTTTTGGAGCCCATGACGGCCCCGCTGCCACCGCGACCAGCCGCCCGATGGCCGTCGTTTATCACCGCAGCAAGAAGGGACAGCTTTTCGCCGGCCGGTCCGATCATGGCGGCCCTGATTTTCTTATCACCCAACTCGGCTTTCAGAGCCTCCTCGGTCTCCACCACATCTTTGCCCCACAGATGGGCGGCATCCTTGATTTCCACCGTGCCGTTATGGATCCAGATATAAACCGGCTTGTCCGACGCCCCTTGCACAAAAACAGCATCGAATCCGGCCTTTTTCAGTTCAGGGCCCAAAAAGCCCCCGGAGTTGGCATCGTTCCAACCGCCGGTGACCGGCGATTTACAGACCACGGTATAACGTCCGCTGAAATACGCACCGGTGCCGGTGAGTGGTCCGGTGATAAATCCCACGATGTTGTCCGGTCCCAACGCGTCTGCACCCGGTTTCATCATGTCGAACAATACCTGAGCGCCGATGCCGTAGCCGCCGATGAACTGCTTGGCCATCTCCTCGGTGAGGGTGCGTTCTTCAACGCTCCCCTGTGTCAAGTTCACAAAAAGCATCTTCCCACAATAGCCGTTCATTTTTACTCCCTTTATGCCTTGTAGCTTGTAAAATGCTCACAACAGCATGAAACTATACACTTATGCACGGAATAATTCGTCGGTTTTAACAGTATTAAGTATGACAATAAGCGATAATCATGTCAATGATAAGATAGGTGAGGTCTTTCCCCTTGACATCCAAACACCCCTTACCCTGATTGTGCCATAGACACCCCCCCGGAATATGGCTATTCCGCCGAGCTTTCACATCGCCCCTTGGGGAGCCATAGTGAAAAATCATTTGCAATTTTCTTCAATTTTTATAACACTATAGTATCCCAAGGACCTTTCCATGAAAAAGACAGGAAACATAGTCTCTTGCTTTGTACTCTTCTGCGTGCTGACCGTCCTCCCCCTCTCCTCGCTCGCCCTCAATCCCTCCCAGCTCACAGGGACCATTGACGACGAGGTCATTTACCTCCTGGAAACCCTCCCCCCGGATGAAGCCTTCCCCGATGCCTCCGTCATCGTGGTCCTTGACGAAAAGGTGGATGAAGTTCAGGCAGACGGCACCCGCCGCTCTACCCTCCACGAGGTCTTCAAGGTTATCACAGAAGAGGGCAAGGGATATGCCGCTGTAGAGATCGGGTATAATGCGCATCGTGAGAAGGTCTCTATTGAATACGCCAGGTCTATTACCCCCTGGGGTAAGGTTATCCCGCTGAGCGATATTGCCGTCAGGGTGTCGACACCGTACGGCAATTACCCCTCGTACAGCGACTACAGGGTTTTGACCTTCTCACTGCACGGCGTGGCGATCGGTTCAATCATCGACTACAAGGTAGTGGTCGAGGAACTGAGTCCTGCTATGGCGGGGGCGTATGCGAGCACGTTCTACTTCCAGGGGTACGAGCCGACCATCATCTCCAGATTCCTGGTGATCACCCCGGAGGATATGGATCTAGAATACTCCGTCAGAAACCCGCTCACAGAAATGAAACCATCCCCCCAGGTCTCCCGCAAGGACGGGAAAAAGATCTCTCTCTGGGAATACAGGGACATCCCTCAGATCATACCCGAATATAACATGCCTCCTCTTGCGGAAATCGCTTGCAACATTCGCGTGACGACGCTGAGCTCCTGGAAGGAATTCATCACCTGGTGGAACGAGCTGAAAGATCGCAAGACCGAGGCCAATGATGCCATACGGAAAAAAGTAGCAGCGTTGACTGCGGGGCTCAGTATCCCCGAAGAAAAAGCAGCGGTCCTCTTCTCCTATGTCGAGGGGGAAATCAGGTATGTCTCCATCAATTTGGGGCAATCCGCGTATGAACCGGCTACGGCCCCAGGGGTGTTCGAGAACCAGTACGGGGATTGCAAGGACAAGAGCACCCTCTTGATCAGCATGCTCGAGGCGGCCGGGATCCCCGCCTATTATGTACTGATCCCTACCCGCGACAGAGAGAGCATGACCGAGGACTTTCCCTACCCCTTTCAGTTCAACCACTGCATCGTCGCCATCGAAAGGGAAAAAGGGTATCACTTCCTCGATCCCGCAACAGAAACCTACCCCTTCGGTTACCTGCCGAGCACGAATCAAGATCGGGATTGCCTTATTCTAAAAGGAACAAAGGGGGTTTTTGCCCACACCCCTCTGGCGCGACCCCTTGACAATGGGGCTTTGCAACAACAAATCATTACTATCCGTTCGGATGGTTCCATAGCGATTGTACGAAAGGTTTCCACCTTTGGCGATTACAGTGCAACAGACCGGGCGACGTATATGGATTACGGCCCGACCGAGCTGCGTGAGCACTTTGAGCGGACCGTCACTTCCTTAGATCCCAGGGGAAAGCTGACCGCGTATCTAATCTCTGACCCCTTTGATTTTGAGATACCCTTTACCAGGACCTACCGATACACCGCCGAACGGTATTGCAAGCGCGCAGGGGATCTGTTGATGTTCCCGTTGCCCGGCATGTCATATGAATGCCTTACCCCCCTCCCAGAAAGACGCAGGTATTCCCTCGAGTTTCCCTCCGTCTCTTTCCTGAGAGACGAAGCACAGATCATCCTTCCCGAGGGATATGAGGTCTATTATCTCCCCACAGCGATGGAGCTCACAATCCCCTCGTACGAGTTCCGGTGCGCCTATCACCACGAGGAAAACAGTATCTCCTATCACGGTGAACTGATACTGAAAAGCACCACCGTCCCCCTGGAGGCATATCCCGGCTACCGCACGTTTTGCCATGACATGGAGCGGGGCACGGCTGAGTGGATCGTGCTCAAGCGGAAAACGAAGTAGGAGTATACGATGAAACAAATCATCTTGGGAACAGCCGGACATATCGATCACGGCAAGACCGCCTTGGTACAGGCCCTCACCGGCATAGACACCGATAGGCTCAAAGAAGAAAAGGCGCGCGGCATCACCATTGAGTTGGGCTTCGCCTACCTCGATCTGCCGAGTGAAAGAAGGATCGGGATCGTGGATGTGCCGGGACATGAGCGATTCGTGAAGCACATGGTGGCCGGCGCGGGGGGGATAGATATCGTGGCCTTGATTATCGCCGCCGACGAAGGGGTCATGCCGCAGACCCGGGAGCACCTGGACATCTGCACACTCCTCGGGGTCACCCGGGGCTTGGTGGTCCTGACCAAGATCGACCTCGTGGATAAAGAACTCCGCGAACTTGCCGGAGAGGATATCAAGGACTTTGCAAAGGGGACCTTCCTTGAAGGGGCCCCCATCATCCCCGTCTCGGCCATAACCGGCGAGGGGATCGAGGAACTCACCACGGCTCTGGACCAATTGGTCGACCAGGTCGAGGAACGGGCTACTGATGGGCTCTTCCGGCTCCCCATTGATCGGGTCTTTACCATGCGCGGATTCGGAACGGTGGCTACCGGCACTATTGTATCGGGGACGGTGGCAACAGGGGAGGCAGTTGAGATACTCCCCACAGGGATTCAGGCAAAGGTCAGGGGGCTGCAGGTGCACAACGAAAAGGCGGACCAAGCAGTGGCAGGGCAAAGGACCGCCGTCAATCTGCAGGGGGTGGAGAAGGCCGCGGTAGAGCGGGGGACCGTGATCCTCCATCCGAATACCGTGGAGCCCACACACCTACTTGATGTAGAAATCATCCACCTCGCTCATTCCCCGCGGCCGCTGCACAATGGCGTTATGCTCCGCTTCCATACCGGCACCTCCCTCCACATGGCCAAGGTACTCTTGTTGGGGGGGGATGAGTTGAAACCGGGGGAGCGGGGATACGCCCAGATACGCCTCAAAGATCGTGTCGTGGCCCTCCCGCATGATCGTTTTGTGCTGCGCGGCTCATCCCTCATCCAGACCATTGGCGGGGGGATCATCCTCGACGCCCACCCCCAGCGCCACAGGCGGTTCAAAGGCGACGTCATTACCCCCTTGGAACAATTGAAGGCGGGCAACCCTTCATTTGCCCTCGGTTTCCACATCAGGGAGGGAGGGGTTCGGGGCCTAGAGGTGCATAAGCTCGCCGGTTGCGCCAATATCCCCCCGAGCACCTTGTCAAAGGCCCTGCAAGAGCTCCTCACCAGAAAAGAGGTCATCAAGTTTGACCGGGAGGCAGAACGGGTCATCGACGGAGGGCTCTACGCCCAGCTCAAAGATGAGATAATGAAGGCCCTGGAGACATACCACACCGCAAACCCCCTCAAGCAGGGGATGCCTAAAGAGGAACTCAAATCCAAACTCCCCCCGGGGGTGGACGGAAAACTCTTCAACTCCCTTGTGGCAGACCTCATGGCAGATAAAGCCGTTGCCCAGGAGAAGGACAAGGTACGGCTGTCGGGATATCACATCGCCCTTGAAGGGAAACAGCAGGAACTGGAGGAACAGATTGTGGGGATCATGCGTCGAAGCGGACTCAGCCCCCCTTCAGTGAAGGAATTATCCGAACAACTCAAGGCCGGCGAAAAAGAGGTAGAGGAAATCCTTGCACTGCTAGCCAATGGGGGCTCACTGGTCAAACTGAAAGGGGGGGTACACTTTCATCAAGACCCCTTGCATGAACTCAGAGAGGGATTGGTTGCTTATCTGAAAGAGAACGGTAAGATAACCACCCAGGACTTCAAGGCCCTCACCGGCGTTTCCAGGAAGTACACCATACCTTTGGCAGAGTACTTCGACGCGATCAAGGTGACTGTCCGGGTGGGTGACGAGAGGATCCTGAGAGGGGAAGGAAAAACATAAAAGGATTCGA
>CAYWLI010000056.1:5607-14626 GCA_964459135.1 uncultured Thermodesulfobacteriota bacterium
GTATGATGCGTTTATCTTGACATAATCGTATGAGAGATCCGTTGTCAGGACAGAGGCCTGTGAGCTACCCGCATGAAGATCAATCGTAACTGTCAACTCCTCCTGTTGTAACACCCGCCGCTGCTTCTCTTCACCCCCGCCGGGGGCAGAGACCCCATGCTCTACAACCAAGACATCATCAAAAAAGATAGATACCTCCCCCGGATCAAAGGAGACCCCTGCATCTCCCACAGCCGCCATGATCCTCCCCCAGTTGGGATCCTGGCCGAAAAAGGCCGTCTTCACCAAGGGTGAATGGGCCACCCTGAAGGCTACTCGCTCGGCCTCACGGGTATTCTTGGCCCCTCGTACGACGATTGTTACCACCTTCGTCCGCCCTTCCCCGTCCCTGACAATTGCCTGAGCCAGCTGGTCCATGACCGTGAACAGGGCCTCTTTGAAGGGGCGAAACCCGCCATCGCCCGGGTGAAGGGCGCCATGAGCTGCCGCTCCATTGGCCATCAGGAGGACCATGTCGTTGGTACTGGTATCACCATCGACGGTGATCCGGTGAAACGTTGACTGCACCCCCTCGTGCAGAAGGGCGGACAAGGCAGCTGCCTCTACCTGCGCATCGGTCATGATAAAGGCCAACATGGTGGCAAGCTGTGGATGAATCATCCCCGCCCCCTTGGCCATCCCGAGGATGGTGACTTCCCCACCAGCAAACGCCACCTGCTCGATGACCATCTTTGGACGGGTGTCGGTGGTCATAATGGCCTCGGCGGCATCGGGAAAACCCTCAGGAGAAAGCTGGCCAACCAGGGATGAGATACCCCCCTCGATCCGCTCCAGAGGGAGGGGGCGACCGATCACGCCAGTAGAGGAAACCAGGACATGCTGATGGGGGATGTGAAGGGCACGGGCGGTCAATTGCGCCATGGCCTCGGCGTCTCGCAGACCCCGCTCGCCGGTGCAGGCGTTGGCGTTGCCGCTGTTGACGATCAAGGCCTGACAGAGGCCCCTGCGCACCCTCTTCCGGGTGGCGAGGACGGGTGCGGCCTTAACCCTGTTTTTGGTAAAGAGGCCGGCCACCTGCGCCGGCACCGCTGAATAGATGAGGGCCAGATCCTTGGCCCCCGCTGCAGCCTTTATCCCGCAGGCGATACCCGCTGCCTGAAAACCTTTTAGTCCCACCCTGCTAAGCCCCACAGCACTTTTTGTATTTCTTCCCGCTGCCACAGGGGCAGGGGTCATTACGACCGACCTTTTTCCCCTCACGACGTACGGGCATGGTGTGCGGCGGCTCAGCCTCGGCCCGCATGGCAATCTCTTGAGGGGGTGCTGTCGGTGAGGGCACAGGGGGTGCTGGTGGAGCTTCGAGACCACCCCTGACCAGGAACAGCCGCGACTCCCGGGGATCTTGCAGCGTCGGTACCTCTCCCTCCTCGGCAAGTTGCACCGCAAAGAGCTTGCGCACGGCATTTTCTCTCACACTGGCAAGCATATTGATGAACAGCTCATACCCCTCCCTTTTGTACTCCAAGAGGGGGTTTTTCTGGGCATAGGCCCGCAGGCCTATCCCCTCTTTTATGTGATCGATGTTCAAGAGGTGATCTTTCCAGTGGCTATCGAGGTCCCGCAAGAGGATGAAGCGCTCCAATTCTCTCATGACATCCTCACCAAAGGTCTTTCCCTTTTCCTCATAAAAGGTCCGGACTTTTTCCAGGAGGGAAGCCTTCAAATCCTCTTGTTTCATCCCCTCTATGGTCTCCTTTTTAAGCTCCAGGGGAAATGAGAAACTCTGGTGAAAGGCCTCCTTGAGCCCATCCATATCCCACTCTTCAGGGTATCGCTTCTCATCGGTGTATTCGGTGACGATCCCCTCCCCTACCTCCTCTATTATATCGGGGACCATCTCCTTGAGCCGCTCCCCCTGCAAGATCTCCTTGCGCTGGGAATATACCACCTCTCGCTGTTGATTCATCACGTCGTCGAATTCCAACAGGTGCTTCCTGATCTCAAAGTTGTGCCCCTCCACCCTCCTCTGAGCGTTCTCAATAGCCTTGGTGACAAGAGCATGTTCGATGGGCTGATCTTCCTCCACGCCCAGCCTATCCATGATCCCCGCTATCCTTTCGGAGCCGAAGATCCGCATGAGGTTGTCCTCCAGGGACAAATAGAAGCGAGATGATCCCGGATCCCCCTGGCGTCCGGACCTTCCCCGTAATTGATTGTCGATGCGGCGGCTTTCATGTCGCTCAGTCCCGATGACGTGCAACCCCCCCCGCTCGATCACCTTCTCTTTCTCCTCGGAGGTAACGGCCAATGCCTTTTGATAGGCGGCCTCGAGGTCAGCTTCGTCCGCCTCTTTCCCCTCTTTTTGGAGGGCGATCAGCTTGGGGTTCCCCCCCAAGAGGATGTCCGTTCCACGCCCGGCCATGTTGGTGGATATGGTAACACCTTGAAAACGACCCGCCTGGGCAATGATCTCCGCCTCTCTCTCGTGGTGTTTGGCATTAAGCACGTGATGGGGGATCCCCCGCTTCTTTAACAACTTGCTCAACCGCTCCGACGTGTCGATGGATACGGTCCCCACCAGGACAGGACGCCCCATCTCGTAGAGCTCCGCTATCTCCCTGGCCACGGCATTGAACTTCTCACGCTCGCTCTTATAGATCACATCCGAATAGTTGGTCCGGATCAGGGGACGGTTGGTGGGGATCACCATCACGTCGAGGTTATATATCTTCTTGAATTCCGCGGCCTCGGTATCGGCCGTTCCCGTCATCCCCGCCAATTTGTCGTACATCCTGAAGTAGTTCTGGAAGGTGATGGTGGCCAAGGTTTGGTTCTCGCTCTCTATCCTGACCCCTTCCTTGGCCTCCACGGCCTGATGGAGGCCGTCGCTCCAGCGCCGGCCGGGCATAAGCCTGCCGGTAAACTCATCGACGATGATCACCTGGCCGTCCTTCACCACGTAGTCCACATCTCGCTTGAAGAGGGTGTGGGCCCGTAACGCTTGGTTGACGTGATGGAGGGTATCGATCTCCAGGGGATCGTAGAGGTTCTCTACATTCAGGAGCTTCTCCACCCGGGCCACCCCATCCTCGGAAAGGGCCGCCGTATTGCTCTTCTCATCGAGGGTATAATCCCGCTCTTTTTTGATTTGGGGAATGATCCGGTTGATCTTATAATATTTGTCCGTGGACTCCTCCGCAGGTCCGGAGATGATCAAGGGGGTCCTGGCCTCATCAATGAGGATACTGTCTACTTCGTCCACGATGGCGTAGTGAAGCTCCCGTTGAACATAGTCATCAAGGCTGAACTTCATATTGTCCCGCAGGTAATCGAACCCAAACTCATTATTGGTGCCGTAGGTGATAGCGGCCCCGTAAGCCTCTCGCCTGGCTGAATCGTCCATATCATGCAGGATCACACCCACCGAAAGCCCTAAAAAACGATAGATGGCCCCCATCCACTCGCTGTCGCGCTTGGCCAGATAGTCATTGACGGTGACGATATGCACCCCCTTCCCCGACAGGGCATTGAGGTAGGCCGGCAGGGTGGATACGAGGGTCTTCCCTTCGCCGGTAGCCATCTCTGCTATCTTCCCCTCGTGCAGCACGACCCCCCCAATGAGTTGGACATCAAAGTGGCGTTCCCCCAGGGTGCGTCGCCCAACTTCCCTCACCACGCCAAAGGCCTCGGGCAAGAGGTCATCGAGGGACTCCCCTTTTTCTACCCGTTCTTTAAACTCACCTGTCTTGGCGGCCAGGCGTTGGTCGCTGAGGGGGTAGATCTGGGGTTCGAGAGCGCCTATCCTTTCAACAAGGGGTTGAATCCTCCTGAGATCACGTTCGTTTTTGCTTCCGACGACTTTTTTGACAACATCTCCAAGCATTTCGACCATCCTCCATACAACTGTCCGTGAGGGGAGGATTTCTCCTCAGGACGGAATATTCTAAGAATATTATTATAATAGTTACCGAGAGAAAAAGGAAGGACCTTAAATCAGCCTTAATTCAAAATGTAATTCTGCGGATTGAGGGGGACACCATTCAACCTCACTTCGTAGTGCAGGTGGGGGCCGGTAGCCCTCCCTGTATTACCGATGGCAGCAATCCGTTCACCCCGTTTGACCCGTTGACCCACCTTTACATATGACTTGGAGAGATGACCATAGCGGGTGACGATGCCATATCCGTGGTTAAGCTCCACCATTAATCCGAATCCAAAGTTATTGAAAACACGGATAATCACCCCATCGGCAGGGGCGATAATAGGGGAACCGATCTTGTTCGCGATATCAATCCCCTCATGCAACTGCCGCAATCCGGTAAAAGGGTCAATACGATAGCCGAAACGCGAGGTCAACCACCCTCGGGCAGGCCAAATCGCAGGGGTACATGTCAATTCGTTCTTCTTGCCCTCTAAAAATGAATACAGTTTTTGAAAGCTCTTCTCCCGAAACTCCGCCTCTGTACAGAGGCGGTCTAAGTCTGCCTTCATCCGCTGAAGATCTTTTGCTTCTGCTTCTGCCTCTGTCTCCTCCCATGGTTCACGAGTGGAGGGACTAATCCCTCCTACTCCGAGAAAGGAGTCCGTCTCTTCCGCATTCTCGAGATTGGCGATGATACGGAGTTTTACATCGAACTCCTTCAACCGTTGGAGCTGCTGTTGAAAGTCCCCTACTTGCTCGTTCAAGGAGGCAATCTGCGTACTCTGTGCGGCCCGTTCATGCTTTATCTGGACCAACTGTGCGGTCTGAGAGATATAACTCATGGTAATAAAAGGAAAAGAAACAATAATAACAAGTAAAATTGCTAGAAGGATTTTAGCGGTTCGGCCAGGAAGCTTGATTTTGAGTGGTTTGACCCGCCCCCCACGGAATACCCATATCGTAAAGATCCCCTCCTTTTTCATAGCCACTCCCCCTCCAAAAAATGTTATGACCTATTTTCTCTCATAAAACCATGCCCCGCCGGCAAGAAAACCTTATACTAAACTATGAAAGGTTTGTCAACCCCTTTTAATGATTAGCAATTTATTTTTTATAACTGGAAAGATCGCAAGGATTTTGCAGTCGGAGCAATTGCACCCCCCCTGGTGCTTGCATGGCGATATGATTCCCCCCTCAGTTTACTAAACACGTGCAAAATAGTGCAATAAAACCGTTGCTATGTGATTCTGCCCATGGTATGAATAGGCCATCTCACAGCAGTAGGATAAATCAAACCATAGCTTCGCAGGAGGTGAACAATGGGAAAGGCATTTTGGGGGTGGGTGTGTTGGTTTATCTTCCTTTTTATTGTGGACTTCACCATTCCCTTTCACGCGCTGAAAGGTGTCGGGAAGGTTTCAGGAAGCTTCCTCTTCTGGATCATATGGATGGCCATCGCCATCGTGAGTATGTTCGCCATCTTCCTCAGATGGAGGGAGAAAGGTAAAAATGCGTAACGCATTGATTTTTATGAATATTTCCTATCAAACAAAACGGTCGAGAGGTGAACTATGAGCGAAGGCTTTTATGTATGGTTGGCTATCGGTATCTATATAGTGGTAGGGATCGTTATAGCGATCCTCGCCAGGCGCAAGCTGGGCTTTGGGATGAACGAGTTTTTTCTCGGGAACCGTAGCATCGGTGGCTTTGTTGCCGCCCTGACGTACGCCGCAACCACGTATAGCGCCTTTATGATGGTGGGGCTCGCAGGCTTTACCTATAAGTTTGGAGTCGGGGCCTTGGGATTCGAGTTGACCTATCTGTGTGGTCTCGTCCTCGTAGTCTTCTTCGGCCCCCGGTTCTGGCTGGTGGGGAAGAAGTTCAATTATCTCACCCATGCCCACCTCCTCGCGGACCGCTACCAAAACCGGGCAGTAGGGATTGTGGCCTCCCTCATCTGCCTCATCTTCCTCATCCCATATGCAGCCATACAGGTAATGGGCATCGGCATCCTCGTGGCAGGTGTTTCGCAGGGAGCGATCTCCCTCCTCGTCGGCATGGTGCTCGCCATCGTATTGGCCATTGTCTGGGCAAACATCGCCGGCCTGCGGTCTGTGGCATGGACCGATGCGCTGCAGGCCCTTATCATGCTCGGGGCATCCATTGCAGCGGTGTGCTTCTTGGCCTACAAGGGATTTGGCGGATTTGGAGGTTTCTTTGCTAAGATGAACCAGGAAATTCCTCAGTTCCTTGCCGGGTCGGGGTTGTTGAAATTCAATGTCTTTTTTGGGCTTGCGTTGCCGTGGATCTTCTTCTCCCTTTCCAATCCCCAGGTGACCCAGAGGCTCTTTATACCAAAATCCGTCACCGCCTTCAAACAGATGATCGGGGGATTCCTCATCTTCGGGTTCATCTACACCATTGTCTCTGTGTTGTGGGGGTTTGGTGCCCGATTATTGATCCCCGGACTGGAAAACACAGAGCTGGCGACCCCTTCGCTCCTCGCCCACGCAACAATCCCATGGGCCATAGCGATCATCGTTATGATCGGCATCCTGGCAGCAGCCATCTCGACCATTAATTCTATCTTGCTGACCTTGTCGTCAATGGTCGCCCGCGACATCTACAAGACAGGCATCAATCCGCAGGTCCCGGAAAAACGGGAACTCATGATTGGCAAGGTTGCTATCCCCATTTTAGCGGTCATTTTCTTTCTCTTTGCCTACTGGGCAGGTGGAAAGACGGGACTTGCTTTTATGATCGTACCCCTCTCGGTGGCTGCATCGGCCGGGCTCCTGATGGCGGTGCCAACCATCATCGGCGCCTTCTTCTGGAAGCGGGCGACCGCAGCCGGCGCCCTGACCAGCATGGTCCTTGGTGCCATCCTGGTCTTAGCGCTCCAAATCACCGGGTACAAGCCCCTGGGATGGTGGCCCGGAGTATGGGGATTTATCGTCTGCATTATCCTGTACATCATCATCAGCCTCGTAACCCGCGCTCCGACTCAAAAGGCGGAAACGTTTATCGGTTACCTAAAAAAGGAACTTCCGAAGAAGAATTTTATCTGATATGGACAACAAGATAGGGGTCATCGTAGGGGACATCCAGGGAGATTTTACTAAATGGAAAGAGGGTTCCCTTGCCGTCCCCGACACCGGGAGTGATTATGTCAAGAAAGCGGAAGAAATCACGAAAATATTATATGACGCGGGACTGCCCATCTTCGGGGTACAAGACTGGCACCCGAGTGACCATATCTCCTTTTACACCAACCACCCCGGTAAAAAGCCCCTTGAGACCATAGAGATCGAGGGCCGGACTCAGGTGCTGTGGCCCCCTCACTGCGTACAGGGAACCGAGAGCGCCAGGATATTAGTCGACAACAAGCTCTTCCTGGCCATCATTCAGAAGGGAAAGGATAAACAATACGACAGCTATTCGGCGTTTCAGGACGATGGGGGACACAAAACGGAGATGGAGGCCATCCTGAGACAAAACGGAATCAAAGAGGTTGTGCTCTATGGGATCGCTACCGATTACTGTGTACGGGCCACCGCCCTTGATGCAATCCGTGCGGGCTTTCAGGTGACCGTGATTGAGGAACTGTGCCGGGGCGTTGCCCCCGACACCTCGGAGGAGGCCTTGGAGGAAATGAAGGCGGCCGGCGCAATCATCCTCGAAACATTCGACATTGCCCGGATCAAAGGCCAATAAGCCTTCTGTCAAACCAAGACGTATCTCTTCTTTTACTGAGTCCTATAATCTGCCAAATAAAAAGGGGACCCTCCTCAGAGGGTCCCCTTGAAGGACCGAAAGGGATTACACCAGAGAAACCTTGGAGGCCTGGGGTCCCTTAGGCCCTTCCGTGATCTCAAACTCCACTTCTTGTCCTTCATAAAGGGTTCTGAACCCTTCCCCGTCAATGGCGGAATAGTGAACAAATACATCATCCCCTTCATCCCTTTCGATGAAGCCATACCCCTTCTTGTCATTAAACCATTTTACCCGTCCTTTAACCATACTGACAACTCCTCCTTGCAAAAAAATTAATCTTCCCGAAGCCCTGCCCTATGCAGCTCCCTCTCTCACAAGTAAGACCCTTCCGGGCAATATGAAGACCATACCGGGACCCCACCGCGGTCATCATACCGCCCTCATAGGACCTCCACTTGCCAAACAGTGGCGACCATAGCAAATAAGGGAATAGTTGTCAATAAAATATTACTCATCCTGGCCATCATTCTTGTCAAGGCTGCCGGACGAGTTTTTCCACACCTATTCACCCTGGTCGGCCTTGTGCCTGTGGGCAGGAGAATGTCCGGAAACGGCTCTATTCTCGACATAACTGCTAGCAGAGGGAGGTTATAAACACACCCTACTCCCAGGAGAACGAACAAATTTTGTTGACAAAGGGGAGATTGTTTGATACATTTTTGCCAAGAAAAGCTCTTTTGGGCTTGAAATAGTGAAAAAAATCGTTTATATTTAATTGAGCAAAGTAAAGGGGGGAAGAAAGGGTAAAAAAATGGAAAAAAATCCCTTTCAAGCCCTTTTTAGTTGTTGATTTTTAGGTTATTTAGCGTTTTAATTAAAAATTACGCTGGTGTAGCTCAATCGGTAGAGCAGCTGATTTGTAATCAGCAGGTTGCGGGTTCAAGTCCCATCACCAGCTCCATTGTGTGGCCGGAGGAGAGGTTCCCGAGCGGCCAAAGGGGGCAGACTGTAAATCTGCTGGCGTAGCCTTCGGAGGTTCAAATCCTCCCCTCTCCACCAACCTGATATGAGAGGGAACCAAGCGGGAATAGCTCAGCTGGCTAGAGCGTCAGCCTTCCAAGCTGAGGGTCGCGGGTTCGAATCCCGTTTCCCGCTCCAAGAAGGCACAACAGCTTTCATACATCAGGCATTACGTTCTTCACCATGGCATGAAACGGTGAGCGCCCACGTAGCTCAGGGGTAGAGCGCTTCCTTGGTAAGGAAGAGGTCATCGGTTCAATCCCGATCGTGGGCTCCAGGAGTGGAGAAACGCTATAAAAATTAAGATTAAGAAGGAGGTCATCTGATGGCCAAGGCTAAGTTTGAGCGTACGAAGCCGCATAT
>CAYWLI010000057.1:0-14506 GCA_964459135.1 uncultured Thermodesulfobacteriota bacterium
TATATTTATGACCTTTGGTCATTATATGACCATCAGTCATTTTAAGCCATGGGAATAGAAGAGCGAAAAGAGCGGGAAAAGCAGGCCAGGCGTGAGGCCATCATGGGGAGCGCCCGGGAGTTTTTCTTCACCAAGGGGTTTAACGCCACCACGATGGACGAGATCGCCCACAAGGCGGAGTTGAGCAAGGGCGCCCTCTACCTCTATTTTGCCAGCAAAGAAGAGCTCTATGTCAGTGTGATGAATGAGGGTCTGAGCATCCTTTTCGAGAGAACGGAGGAAGCCTTAACCCTGGGCCTTCCGCCTGATCAGTTGCTTCGGAAGCTCGGAGAGGTCCATTATCGTTATTACCTCGATTACCCGGAGTATTCCAGGATATTCTTCTTCTCGGAACATAGAAATATAGCAAAACAGCTTCCCCGCGAGCTGATTCAGGAGAGCATGGATAAGGGGATGCGCTATTTTCAGCTTGTCATGGGGGTTATCCAAAGGGGGATCGAACAAGGGATCTTCGCCCCGGCGGACCCGCACAAGGCAGCGGTGGCCTTCTGGGGCGCCACCAGCGGCACCCTCCTCCTCTTCGAAGAGGAGGTGAATAGAGAGATTATCGGTATGGATGTGGAGCAACTGATTTACTACACCCTCGACCTTTTTATAGAGGCCCTCAAGAAAAGACCGGGAGGATGATGATATGAAAATAAGAACATTCGTATTAGCCGTGATCTTCATCTTCGCAGCGTTCTCGACCGCCTTCGGGGAGGAGGAAATGAATCCTCTTATGAGAGGATCTCCCCTTACCTTGGAGGAGAGCATTGAGATCGCCTTGGAGAAAAACCCTACCCTCAAGGGAGCGCAGGGGGCGATCAAGGAGGCAAAATACCGGCGCCTGGGCGCTGTCAGCGATTTCCTCCCCCAGGTGGACACCCAGTACAGCTATACCTGGTTGGATGAGGCTCCCACCTATAGTACGCCTGCCAGCAGCTTCTATATACCAGCACCTGTCAATGCCACCGTGACAATTCCCGCAAGTGAGAGGCAGGTAGGGAGCAGAGACTTCTATACCTGGCAGAGTAGCGTTACCCAACCGGTTTTCACCGGCGGCGCCCTCATTAATAATTTCTTGTTGGCCGATCTGGGGGTGGACACGGCACGGGTGGAGTTTGAGCGAACCAAGCTCGATCTCATCCTGAACGTAAAGGAGGCCTACTACGGGGTCTTGACTGCTGAAAAGGGTGTGGAGGTGGGTGAGCAGACGGTTGAGCAACTGGAGTCCAACCTCAACATGGCCCAGGCCTTTTTCGATGTCGGCATGACCGCCAAGAATGATCTCCTCCAGGTAGAGGTCTCAATGGCCCAAGCGAGACAATACCTGATCGCGGCCCGGAACGGTCTGGAGGTCGCCCGCGCCGTCTTCAATACGCTGCTGCGCCGCGATATTGACGAGGACGTTAACTTGGTAGAGATCCTGGAATACGTTCCCATGGTGGTCGATGTGGATCGCCTTACCGAGGAGGCCTTCCAAGAGAGGCCGGAGCTCAAGGCGGCCGGGTTGGGGATCAAGTCGGCCAAGCGAGGGGTGGGGCTGGCTGTCAGCGGCCTCTTCCCACAGGCAAGCATCGTCTTCAACTATGAGCGCCAGGGGGATGATTATACGGTCAGTGGGTCGCGCTTTGAGCCGGATGCCGACAGTTGGAGCGTCATGGGTGTGGCACGGTGGAAGGTTTGGGATTGGGGAAAGACCGCGTGGGGGGTCGGAGAAAGCAAGGCCAAGGTATTCCAGGCGGAGTGTGCCCTTGAGGAGATCACGGATGGGGTGCGTTTGGATGTCAAGCGGGCCTCGCTCTCTGTCCTGGAGGCGGAGAAGAACATTCAGGTGGCCGAGACGGCCGTGAGCCAGGCAGAGGAAAACTTCCGCATCAATGAGGAGCGATATAAAGGACAGGTGGCAACCTCCACCGATGTGCTCGATGCCCTCACCCTCCTGGTCCAAGCCAAGACCAACTATTATAGAGCGCTCAGCGATTACAACATCGCCAAGGCCCGCCTGGCCAGGGCCACGGGTGGGATGTAAGGAAGGGGACATGGGATGAAGCAATGGGTCATATGCACGTGAGGCCTTTATAGGGTGTTCGTGCAACACGCACGTCATTGTCGGGAGGCTCTATGGATACAAAGGTGAAAATGAGATATGCCGTAGGAATACTCATCGCGTTGATCCTTGTGCTCATTGCCGTGGTATTCGGCAAGCTTACTGCACCAAAGGGGCAACGCGTGCAACAGGCCTCGGCGGTGCGGGTGGAGGTGATGGAGGTCAAACGGGAGCGGATCCCTGATGCCCTGACCTTTACGGGAGATCTGCAGCCGGAACAAAGGGCCACCATTACCGCCAACGTGTCAGGTCTCCTCGAGCGCATGCAGGTCCAGGAGGGGGATTACGTGGAGGAAGGCGCAGTCCTGGCCAAGATCGAGCAGGACGACTATCTCCTCGCCCTCCAGGCCGCTGAGGCCACCATGACTGAGGCAGCAGTGAGTTTGGAACTGGCCAAAAAGGACCATGAGCGCTTTTCCCAGCTCATCGACAAGGGGGTGATCGCCCAGCAGCGGTATGATCAGGTCAAGGCAAACTATCAATTGGCCCGGGCTCGATATCAATCGGCCCAGGCCGCCCTGAAACACGCACAGAAACAGCTGGCCGATACCCTCATCAAGGCCCCCTTTGAGGGCTTTATCACGGCCCGGTTCAAGGACGAGGGTGAACGGATCAGGGGCGGGCTCCCCGGCACCGAGGCCTCCGTGTTGCAGATGGAGAATATCTCCCTCGTCCGGGCCATCGGCTTTCTGCCCGAGAAGGAGATCAATGCCGTGACAATCGGGATGGATGCCGACGTGAAGGTGGACGCCCTCCCTGATACGAGTTTTACCGGGAAGGTGAGTGTGGTCAATCCCCGGATCGACCCAGCCACCCGCACCTTTATGGTCAAGGTGGAGATCCCCAACGAGGATTTTGCCCTCAAGGGGAACATGTTTGCCAGGGTGACTATCGTCAAGGGTTATCGGGAGGCCTTCACCATCCCCCGTGAGGCGGTGCTCAGGGAGGAGGGGGTGTGGGTCTACCACTGCTTTGTCGTCGAAGGGGGGACGGCACAGCGAAGGGTCATTAAGCCCGTTTTTACCCCCTTTGCGTATGCAGAGATAACGGAGGGTTTGACGGAGAAGGAACAGGTGGTTATTAAGGGACAGCACCTCCTCCAGGGCGGGGAGGCCGTGGAGATCGTGCAGGAGGACCATGCGGCTCCCTGAGTTCGGCGTCAAACGTTCGATCACCACTATCATGATCTTTTTGGGGATCGTGCTGCTTGGGGTCGTGTCCCTTTACAAGCTTCCCGTGGATATGCTCCCCGAGATCGAGCCTCCAGCCATCAGCGCCATCACCGTGTATCCGGGGTCAGCGGCAGCGGATGTCGAGGACAAGGTCACCCGCGTCATAGAGAATGCGCTCAGTACCGTCGATAACCTGGACACCCTCACCTCCATCTCTGCGGAGGAACAATCCATCGTCACCTGCAAGTTCGATTGGGGCACCAATCTGGATGAGGCATCCAACAATATCAGAGAACGGTTGGAGTTTGCCAAGCGCGTGCTGCCGGACGGTGCGGAAGAGCCGATCATCTTTAAATTTAACACGGCACTCATACCGATCCTCTTTATCGGCTTTACCGCTGAAGAGAGCTACCCTCGACTCTATCAGTTTGTCGATAAATATATCGCCGACCGTCTGAAGAATGTTCCCGGAGTGGGGGCTGTATCGATTATGGGTGGCTTGGAGCGGCAGATCCAAATACAGCTCGATCGGGAGAGGATTCAGGCCTACGGGCTCTCGGCCCACGTGATTGCCGACAAGATCCAATCCGAGCATCTGAGCCTCCCCGCGGGCAAGATCAAGATGGGAAAGACCGAGTACCTCATCAGGGTTTTGGGGGAGTTCAAGGAACCTTATGAGCTGCGCACCATCATTGTAGGGGAATACAATGGCTCGTCGGTCTATCTGGGAGACGTAGCTCAGGTGGTAGATGCCCCGAAGGAAACGACCATGTTCGTCCGGGTGAACGGAAAGAAATCCGTTCTGGTAGCTATTCAGAAGCAATCCGGGACCAATACCGTGGACGTGGCCCGCAGGGCGAAGAAGAAGCTGGAGGAGCTGCGGCCGTTCTTCCCCAAGGATGTCGATTACGCCATCAGCATGGACGCCTCGCGCGACATCATGATCTCCATCAAAAACCTTTCCAGGACACTCTGGTGGGCCCTGTTGACGGTTACCGCCGTGGTTCTTTTCTTCCTGCGCAGGAGGACGACCAGTCTGATCATCGTCCTCACCATCCCCTTTTCCATCATCATTTCTTTTATCTTTATGTACCTCTTTGGTCTCACCATCAATATCATCTCCTTGTCCAGTTTGATCATCGCTATGGGGCTCGTCGTAGACAACGCCATCGTCGTCCTCGACAATATCACCAGACATGTCGATGCCGGGGAAAGACCGAGGGAGGCCTCTATCTTTGCCTCATCGGAGGTGGGGATGGCTATTACCGCCTCCTCCCTCACCACGGTTGCCATTTTCATTCCCCTCATCTTCATGAAGGGGTTCACCGGTATTATGTTCAAAGACATGGGTCTCGTGATCACCGTCACCATCCTCGCCTCGCTCTTTACGGCCCTCACCATGACGCCTCTCCTTGCATCCCGTGTGCTGAGCAAACGGAGGGGTGAGTCCAAAAGCCGATTGTGGCGAGACCTCATGAAGAAATCCGAGCAGATCTTTTCAAGGATGGAGGAATTATATGGCGGCATCCTCGATAGGGCCCTGCAGCACAGATGGCGTACGATTGTCATCGCTGCCCTCCTTTTTTTCTCCAGCCTAGGACTCCTTCCCTTGATCGGGTCTGAGTTTACGCCCGAACAAGATGCCTCATACATCAATGCGCAGATCGAATTTCCCGTCGGGACGAGGGTGGAGGAGACAGACGCGGTAATGCACAGGATTGAGGAGATTGTAGAGCAGGAGGTGCCGGAGCGCAGGGTAATGTACGTCCGCTGTGGCTCGGAGGAGGGAAGCTTTGCTCGAGCCTTTGGGAGCAAGATGGGAAGCCACATCGGCCAGACAGGGATCAGGTTGGTGGACAAAGATAAGCGCAAGCGATCTGCCCAGGAGATAGCCTCAGCGCTTCGCACAAAGATCGCCGAGATCCCTGGTTTGAGGAGGTCTGGCGTGGGTATACAAGAGCCCATGTCCAGAATTCTGATGGGGGGGGGGAAACCGATCACCTTGGAGATCATGGGGCATGACCTCGAGCAGCTTTCCGCCTTTGCGCTGACGGTATATGAGGTCTTGCATCGCATCCCTGGCGCAGTAGACGCATCTATCGATTACGACCCCGAAAAGCCGGAGATCCATATCAGCATAGATCGAGAACGGGCCGCAAGCGTAGGTTTGACCGTGAACCATATCGCCCAGACCCTGCGCGCACAGTTCTACGGCTATGAGGCAGCCAAATTCCTCGAGGCAGGGAGCGAATACGACATCTTCCTGCGCCTGCGGGAGCCTCAGCGGCAGACGATCTGGGACATCGAGAATACCCCCATCATGCTCCCCAACGGCAGGCAAATAGCGCTGAAGAATATCGCTCGATTGGAGGTCAGCCAGGGGCCGGTGGAGATCTACCGGAAGAATCAGATGCGGGTTATCAGGGTGGAAGCCAATGTCAAAGGACGCGCGCTCGGGGAAGTGTCGAAGGATCTCGACAAGGCCGTAGCGGATCTGCCCAAGCCTCCGGGGGTAATAACCGCCTGGGGAGGGGAGGTGGAGGAACAGCGTAAATCCTTCCGCGACCTCTTCCTCCTGTTCGGTCTGGGGGTTATTCTGGTTTATATGGTGATGGCTTCACAGTTCGAATCACTCCTGCACCCGTTTATCATCATGTTCTCCATCCCCTTCCTCTTCATCGGCGTCCTGCTTTTTCTGCTGTTCGGGGGGGCCACCTTCAGTTTAATCTCCCTTATCGGGCTGATCATGCTCGTGGGGATCGTGGTGAACAATGGGATCGTGTTGCTGGACTATATCAATATCTTACGGGCACGGGGGTTGGGGCTCTTGGAGGCCATTCAGACCGGAGGGCGCCGCCGTCTCCGTCCAGTCCTGATGACCGCCCTCACCACCATGGGAGGGGTCTTCCCCATGATCATCAGCCGCGCAGAGGGATCCGAGGTCTGGAGGCCCCTCGGCCTTACCGTCTTTGGGGGGTTGTTGACCTCCACCCTCATCACCCTCGTTTTCGTCCCTACCCTTTATTACATTTTTGAGCGCAGGAGGGAGGCGAGGAGGCAGTGATAGACATGATTATGATCGCCTACAATCAGGCCATTGATGAGGAAGTATCAGAGCTGTTGGAGGAGCTGGGGATCGACCGCTACACCAAGTGGCAGCGAGTCCTGGGGAAGGGAGAGGATAGTAATCCTCATCTCGACACACCCGTGTGGCCCGGGGCGAATATGGTGCTGGGCATCGTCCTCAAGGAAAAGAGGAAGGTTCAGCGGCTGATCAAGGGGCTCAAGGAGTTGGATGCCGAGGTGGGGGACAAGGGGCTGTTCGCCTTTCGATGGCCGGTGGAGCGGATCGTATAAAACCAACTTATTGACTACCACCCTTTTTATTCATGTGATTTTATGGTGATAACTACCCTTTTTCTTTCTTCCCGTATGTGAGTTTCGAGCTGCAGGAAGTGATCGATAACCCAGAGGTTGGTCTTGAGGTGATCGGTGAGAGAGGGGACCGCAATTGCCGATTCACCTTCTGCCACGGCGAGGAAGGGAAGGATCTGATCCCCCATCCATTCGTCGAGTGCGGCCCCGGACTCTATCTGCCTCAGGAGGGCAGCGGCTGCCTCAGCCCCGACCTCCTCAGCCTGTTTTCCGCGGGCCCCCAGGGCATTTGAGCCGAGAACGGTATTCTCTGCAAGGGCCCAGAGATCGATGCCGGACCCAGGGGAAAGGGTAGGTCCATACTCAACCTTGATCTCAGCGGAAAAGGCTGATTTACTCAGAAGCCTCATGGCCGTCTCCCTCTGGCGTTCAGCAACCCCCCGGTTCCTGAGGGGCTCTGAGGCGTGGGATCGCCCCCTGATCGTCAGGATCCCGCCCGGATCGAGGAGTTGCAGGGGGATGAGATCGCCCCCTTTCAATGCCACCGAGACCTCGCCACCCCCGCGGGGGTAGTATCCCCGCTTGATTACCGTCATTGCGGCACGGTAATTCATCTTCTTCAACAGGGGCAAGACAACCTCGGTGAGGTAGCTGACAGTCGGCGCCCAGGGGACATCGGTCCCCCCGGTGATGGTGAGTTGGAGAGGGGAGGGGGCCTTGATGGCCGGCAGCATCAGGGTCTGGAGGACCAGGCCGATGGCCCCGGCTGTGCCGATATCGATGCGCAGCTCCCCCCCTGCGACCACTCTCGGCTTGAAACTGACCTCCTGGGAGTTGATTTGGAGTCCTCTGACTTCAGCGTGGCACAGTGCAGCCACGGCCTGCACCCCGGCCATGTGTTGGGGGTGCAACCCCGGTTTTGGTCTCCCGTGCCTGATTCCCGAGATCTTGCAGGCGGCGTTGAGAAAGGCGGATAAGGCCACAGCGGTGCGCAGGATCTGCCCGCCACCTTCGCCGTACGAGCCGTCGATCTCAATCATTCATAGATCCAGTCCTGGCCCCGGTGCCTGAGCATCTCAACAAAGCTCTCCAGCCGCAATCGGGTGCGGGCATCGAGGGGGGCAGGTCTGTCCCCCTCGATAGTCAAGATAGGAATCTTGATCTCCTGGCGCAGGATGATGTCCTGGACCTGGCGAAAGCAAAAGGACTGGACATAGTGGATGAGTCCATCGATTTCCCTGTGGAGAACCTCCTGCTTGATGTCCTCCAGGCGAGTGAAGAAGGAGTAGGGATAGGTGTAGCGGAGATATTGTTCGACCATGTCATGGGTCTCGAAGGGCATACTGAACTGACGTTGAATTTCGTTGAAGACCACCCTCCCCCCAAGGTCCGCGAGGTAGTCGTAGAGATCGGTGAAGATGGGGGGGACCCCGAGATATCCTATGCGGACGCCGTCGGTCATAGGGGCCCGCCCTTTGATCTCGGCGAGGAAGCGGTCCGTCTCCTTTTCAAAGGCACACCAGTCGCCGTTCATGTCGCTCGTGCTCACCAAAAAGAGGTGGTTTTCCCCGCCGGTGACCACCCCCTCCTGCCACGTGAGGCGGTCTACCTCATGAACCTTGCCCCTGACCCTGTCGAGGGTCTCTTTGATCTCCCGCACCTGGGCCTGGGTGACACCGAAGTGCTCCATCATCCGCTCCATCTGAAGGGCCAACAGGTGGCGATCCCGATCGTAGGGGTAGGCAAAGGGAAAGATCCTTACCCCCGTCGTCTGGAGGACCTCCATGAGGGCATGAGTGTTGCTGCAGTCCCCCTGGGTGACTGCCACCACCTCCTTGATCCCCTCTTTGAGGGTGATACCGTACAGCCCCTTGATCCAACCGCAGGTGTTCCGCGGGAAGCCGATTGCCTCGGCCTTTGACACAAAGGCCTCTTTTTCCGGACTGGTGATGAAGATGTTGTTGAGATCGACGGGGACCTTGCCGGCGGCGAAGATGATCTCCACGGGGATGGTGCTGGTGAGACCTATGCGCTGATCACCATCTTCCTTCATGCCGCCACTAAACCCTTATCCCTGCGCCACAGGAGCATATCTACGAAGGCCTCCAAGAGGGTCTGGATTCTGCTCTCCACTTCCTGTTCGTCCAGCGTAAGGGTCAGGACAGGGATATGATAGTCTTTACTTACCTGTTTGAGGACGGCAGCGGCGGTGGTCTCGGGCATACAGGCGAAGGGCATGAGGTGGACGACCCCATCATACCCCTCGTGGGCCCTGGAGATGGTCTCGCCTACGGAGGTATTACACTCCGCCCCGACATCATACCCGAGGTATTCCTGGGAGAGCTGATAGAAGTGAAGGCGTTCCCGCTTTTGGTCACGACCTATTCCCAGGCTGCGGCCGATATGGGTGCTGAACCAGGAACTTCTGGTCACCGCCACCCCCAGTTCCCCGAGGCGCTGTTCCACCCCGCCGTTGATCTCCGGGTCCATGACCGTATAGAGCTCACCGACAATGGCTACCTTGAGTGGACGGCAGTCCGGATCCTGTTCGGTTTCTGTGATAATTCGCTCTCCTTCGCGCACCGCCTCCTTGATCCCCTTGCGTCCCGTGGCCTTGTCGAGCATCAGCAGAGCCCGCTGCAGATTTCGCTGGGTGCTCCCTCTGACTTCCTCAAGGGCCCTCACCGTCATGGCCAATTTCTCTAATCTCTCGGTGGCCAGCATCTTGAGCCACCCCATATACAGGGCATACGGAAAAGTAAGGTAGTTTTTGGGGGTGAGTTCTTTACGCAGGGTCTTGGTCTCTTCGTGGTTTTTCATTATTGCCTCCCACGTCAGCCGCGGGGGGATGGTGAGCCACCGGAAGTGCAGTCCGAGATCCTCCAAGATCACCTGGTGGACGAGGTCATAGAGACCGAGGCGACAGGGGGGGCCGCTGCCTACCATGACAATGGTATCGGCACCCCGCTGGAGGGCCTCGATGAAGTTCCCCAGGATTACCTTGAAGGGGAGGCAGATACACTCATTGGAGTTCTTAACCCCCAGGGCGAGGGTCTTACGACTCGTTACGGGAGGTACCAGGTAGGGGATACCCGCGGTTTCTGCAATGGCCTTGCAGAAGATGTGCATGGTGCCGAGGCGGGGAAAGGTAACCCTCATTCATGTTATCCTGCCGCCGCTTTGCACTTGTTGGTCTTGTTGAGTTGGTGTTCCTCCCAGGCGGCATCGGCCAGGGGTTTGAACTGACGGGAATAGTCGTCCATCTGCTCAGCCAGTTCGGTGAAGATGGTTTCAGCACCAGGGTGGGTGAAGCGGCGGGCATGTTTCAGGGCCAGTTCCCTTCCCTGCGCCGGTTCATCGATGAGCATGCAGGGACGGAACGGATTGTCGCTAAAGGGCTGGCGGGAACGGATCTCCTTAAAGAGGGGGGAATTGAGCGCCTCCAAGAGGCTCTTGTCCTTGATGTTGTCTGCAGCGAAGTGGCAAAAGACGCATGGTTCGACATCCCCGCTGGCGGTGATATGCAGATACTTCTTCCCGCCGGCGATACAACCGTTGGTCAGGTGTCCGTCGTTCCAGAAGTCGACAAAGAGCATCGGCTCGGTGGCGCGGAAGTGTTTGAACCGTTCTCGCATATAGTTGCGTTGCTCAGGGGTGGCCATCAAATGCAGGTCTGGCACCCTTCCGATGGGGACATAGTGAAAGTTCCACATCAGGATACATCCCTTGTCGACGAGGAAGTCGATGAACTCGTCGCTGCCCAGGACCTCGGTATTCTCCCGGGTCTGGGTGGTAGAGACAGCGAAGAAGAGGCCTGCCTCCCTGAGTAAATCCATCACCTTCACGCAATGTTGGAAGTGCCCTTTACCCCTCCTCTTGTCGGTCTGCTCCTCCAGGCCCTCCAGGCTGATGGCGGGGATGGCATTGCCCAACGCAGCGAGCCTTTCAACCATGGGTTCATCTATTTGTCTGGCATTGGTGTAGATCTGAAAGGAGACATCCCCGTGCTTCTCGAAGAGATCAAAGAGGTCCTTTCTGAGGAAAGGCTCTCCACCGGTAAACAGGATGAGGTGTATTCCCATTTCCTTCCCCTCGGTGATCACCCGGTCGATCACTTCCAGGGGGAGATCCTCTTCTCGGGGGTAATAGGCGGCATAACAGCCGTAGCAGTTCAAGTCACAACGCATGGTTGGGCTAATAAGCAGCGCATCGGGTGGATAGGTGCCGGTGCGGGCCTCAAACTCCTTGCGTTTGTTGGTCCCTACCAGGAGCTGGTTCATGATGAAGTTCTGGATGATCTTATGGCGGTGCAGCGGGTTGATGTCCTTCAATACCCGCCTGGCTATTTGCAGACCAGGGTGCCCTTGGCGAAAGAGATGTCGTATCCAGCGAATCTTTTCCTTGTAGGATTCTTTTTGCGGAATGATCTCCGCAAGATAGGAGATTTTGCTGAGACGCTCATCGGATGCACTGGCCAGCAACACAAGGGCTGTTGAGGCAAACTTGACGAGCGTATAGTCCTTTATCCTCTGGTAAGTTCTCATCTTCTCTCCAAAAGGACGCCTGTAAGAAGGTCCGACATATCGACTATGTGTTCCTCACGGGCCGGAAATGGCTGGAAGGTCTGCCCTCTGCATACCTGGTGACAATTGGGATATATACCACACAGAACCCTTTTTTGCAAGCCTTTATGAGAAGCTTCAACTCTCCCTCATTACCTGCGGTGCTCCGTAACACCCCGGCCCTCATGAGGCGATAGCCAAACCGGGTGACGGTGAGGGGAAGGCCGATGAGTTTAGATACGGCCCTTGCCTCTATCAAGAAAGATATCATTTCCCGCATAATGGTTCAAGGGTTCAAGATTCCTAGACTGCAAGGACGACCTAAAGATCGCCAGGGCTAAAATATCTTGAGCTTACCCTCATCCCGTGGTATTTTCATGTCAATGAGGAAAATCTTGCTGGCAAACCCGGCCACCATCGGAGCATTCAGGGCTATAGGGCTCCACTTCCCCCCTATGGGGCTCCTCTATCTCGGGGCCTATTTAGAACGGGAAGGGTATCAGGTCGAGATCAGGGACTTCTGCAACCCCGAAGAAATACCCGACTATTCCCGTTACGATCTCATGGGCATCTCCACCGACACCACCCGCCACCTCAAGGCCATGCGGATCGCCCGCCAAGCCAAAGAGGCGGGTTGTACCGTGGTTATGGGGGGGCCCCACCCCTGTTACATCGATGATGAGATCCTCGCCGGCAGATGGGTGGATTTCATCGTTCACGGGGAGGGGGAGGTAACCCTGCTGGAGCTGGTCAGGGCCCTGGAGGGAGGGGGGAAGGATTGGGAAGGGGTAGAAGGAATCAGTTTTCGAAAGGACGGGGAGGTGGTTAGGACCACACCTCGTCCCTTCATCCGAGACCTGGACTCCTTGCCGATGCCCGCCCGCCATCTGATAGATATGGACCTCTATCGCAGGACCAAATTCGGGGAGCGAGCCATCACCCCCGTAGTAACCAGCAGGGGCTGTCCGGCAAACTGCAACTTCTGCTCCTCATCCAGTTTTTTCGGGCGCAGGTGGAGGGCCAGGAGCGCGGATTCGGTGGTGGAAGAATTAGAGGAACTACACAATAAATATGGTTTTGGTGCGGTGGCCTTTGTCGACGACAACTTCACCCTCTGCCCCGAGAGGGTGGTGGCTATCTCGGAGGGGATCATCAGCAAGGGGCTTGATATTTGGTGGTGGAACTTTTCGAGGGCAGAGAACATCGTGAAGAACGAGGAGATGCTGAAGGTGATGAAGAAGGCGGGGTCCAAGACCATCTACATCGGGGTGGAGAGCGCCAGTCCCCAAACCCTTGCCGAACTTGGGAAAAGGATGGATCTGAATACGGTGATCAAGGCGGTGGAGGTGTTGAAAAGACATGGCTTTGAGATATGCGCCAGTTATATTTTGGGAAGCCCGCGGGACAAAGCAAAGGATATCCATGAAACCATCCGCTTCGCCAAGAGCTTGGACACCAATGTAGCCCAGTTCTCCATCCTTACCCCCTATCCCGGTACCGCCCTCTATGAGGAATTGAAGGAGCGGATCTGGACCCGACACTGGTCATTCTATGATTCCCAGCACCTGGTATATAAACAGAAACATATCTCCTTTATCAGGATGGAATGGCTGCTCTTGATGGCCAACCTTCTCTACTATACGCGGTCAAAGAAGGCGATGAAGGATGTGTGGCGGCTCGCTAAACGACATAAATGGGGATGGAGGACCCTGTTCCAATTTATTCGGGACTACTTCTGGGGAAAATAAACGATGCGGGGAGGAGGTGTGGCTCAACAGGTACTTCGTGCGGTTCTTTAGAGTACTATGAGGGAGGATAATGGGTACTACCTACGATGCGGTAATCATCGGTGCAGGGATGGGGGGACTCAGTTGCGGCACCTTTTTGGCTAAGCAAGGGCTCAAGGTACTGATCTGTGAGCAATCCTCAAAACCTGGTGGCTACTGTGTAAACTTTAAGCGTAATGGGTTTACCTTCGCACCGGCTGTCCATTACCTCAATGAATTTGGTCTCGATGGCCAGATGCAAGAGGCCTTCCATGTTTTGGGTCTTCCTCCAGAGATCGAATTTTGTCGACAGGATCCCCAACGCCGAATCATTACCCCTCAGTTCGATCTCACCCTCTCCATTGATATTGATCGGTTCGAGAGGGATTTAGCTCACCTCTTTCCCAAGGAGCGGCTGTCTATCCGTGCATATATCGGGGAATGGAAGAGGCTAGTCAAAAGCATCGAGGGCCTTCCCCTCAGATCTCTTGAAGTCATCAGTCTCAAAGAGAGATTTCAACTCTTACACAAAGTTCTCAAGGCACCGCAACTACTCCGGTATCGTGGCAAAACGGGTCAAGAAGTCCTCGACTCTTTTTTTAAAGACCCTCTCTTAAAATACCTCCTCACCTTTGGTGCCCGTAAGGGCGCCTCTATCCTGAACTGTGCAAGTCCTATCATATGGGCTATTAAGGGGAACTTCTATTACATCAAAGACAAAGGGGTAGAGGCTTTACCTCAGCTTTTTCTCAGACAGTATACGACGTACGGTGGAGAGATTTTTTTGAATACCCTTGTAAAGAAGATCGTGATCGAGAAAGGCAAGGCCCGGGGGGTTGAGATTGAAGGGGGAGAAGAGATCAAATCTAGACATGTCATCTCCAATGGAGATAGTCACTCAACATTTCAAAATCTCATAGGTCATCATCGCTTGCCCAATCGGTTCGTTAAGAAGCTCCAAAAAAAGGAGGTTTCGGCACCGATCTTCACCCTCTATTTAGGTGTAGATCTTGACCTGCAACAGATGGGCTTTGATGGAGCTCTCGTACATTACTACCCTGCAATGAAAAAAAACCCATGGGAGGGAAAAAGGGTTGATGGATTTGACATCGAAAGGGAGAAGATGGCGATCCGTATGGATAGCATCAAGAATCCGATGTTTGCCCCACCGGGCACGCATACCGTCGCTGTCGCTGCCTTTACCCCTTATGAGCTCTTTACCGATGGTGCAAACACAAGCCCCCATTATACAGAGATCAAGGAAGAGATAGCCCACAAAATCATTGGGGTCACGGAACGGGTGATCCCAGGCCTATCCAGTCATATCATGGTCCGGGATGCCTCAACGCCCCTCACCTATGAGCGAGAGACATTAAACACGCGCGGCGCTACCATGGGTTGGTACCTATCGGCACAAGAATTCTCAAGGATTCGCAGCCAGAAGACCCCCTTTGCGAACCTGTATCAGGCAGGGCACTGGAC
>CAYWLI010000058.1:0-12723 GCA_964459135.1 uncultured Thermodesulfobacteriota bacterium
CTCTTCTATGTGCCTATTGTTAATCTCATCGTCTCTATGATTCTCTTTAAGATCATAAAGGGCACGAGGATGTCCCGTATCGGTCCAGACACGTTTTGGGTGGTAGTCTATTTTGCAGAACTTATTCTCTGGTGCGTTTTGCTGTGGTTTGTCCCCTTCAGGATCAATCCGGCATTCTGGGTGGGGATTGGAATCATCGTCTTCGGTCACGTGGTCTTTGCTCTCGGCTACAGCGCCATGAGAGAACATCCCGAGAAGAAGAGCGCGGTGGTAGACTGGGGTATTTACAGCATCAGCAGACACTCCCATGTCCTCGCCGGCAAAATTACTACCCTGGGCGCTATCGTGATGGGCTGGAATTTCAATGCAACCATCTATATCGTCTTGTGGGTGTACTTTGTGGTCGGTATTATCGTGACCCATTTTGCCGTTATCAGTGAAGAAAAGAAGATCATCGAAGAATTAGGACAGGAGTATGTGCAGTATATGAGACGCGTGCCACGGTATTTTGGTATAAAGAGGCGGTAAGGGGATCATCCTCATTCGTGACAATACAGAATGCACACAACCTCATATGAAGAACAACCCAACAATTCGCATTAGACAGGCATATCCTGACGATGCATCGTTCCTTGCCAAATCGGCGCTGATTTCCGGTCGTGCTCATGTCCACAAAGGGATATGGGAAGTCATTTTAGGTGGGACAGAGAAAGAATGTTTAGACTTCCTTTATCATGTATCAGTTACTACTGTTCCGCACCTCTTTCATTACTCGTGCTATTTCATAGCCGAATATGCTGAAGACGGTCCGGTTGGCAGTTTAGGCGGATATGACCCACAGAAAATGGGTTATCAAGCACTACAACTCGCACTACCCGAAGTCTTTAAAAAACTCAACCTCTCCGCTCAAGCATTCCAAGGGGCCGAAGAGCGTTCAACGAAAATGCTCGTCTGCTTGCCCAAAGAGATAGAGGGGGCATGGGTTATTGATAGTGTCGCAACACTGCCTGAATACAGAAAAAGAGGTATCGCAGTAAAACTAATGAAGCACGTATTGCATGAAGGGAAAGAACGAGGTTACAATGTGGCGCAGATAAACATGTATATCGGAAATGCACCGGCACTGAACCTCTACAAAAAAATGGGGTTTGAAGTTATCGAAGAAAAGCGAGACAAATATTTCGAGCGTACTATTGGTTCTCCTGGGATGCTAAGCCTTGCTCGCACGTTATAAGATATTGTGCCTATGATGAATGGCGGGAGTCGCAACGTTCATTTCGACATTGCAGAATGCACACAACCTCATCAATAATGTAGGTAAAAATATTACTTAAAGGAGGGCACATGAAATGTGGGCATATATAAGCCTTGGTATCGTTTGGGTTGGATTACTCATACCGGTAATCCGAGAACGTCGTGTCTGGATTGCCTGTGCACACGGTGGAACCGGACTATTCTTTACATCATTGTTTCTGAGCCTGGGGCTGGATCAAACCGGTGATATTGCCGACATTGTATGGCTGGAAATCATTGGCTTCATCCTTCTCATCCCTGCAATAATTCTCTTCATAGCTGCAATGTTCGCTGCTGCACGCTCCACGCTGGTCAAGACCGGGATCTCAGGAATCGTTCGGCACCCCATGTATCTGGGAACAGCGCTTGCTGCGTTTGCGCTCATGCTGGTATTTCAATCGATCCTTTCCATAGTCCTTGGCATCATAGCAATAGTACTCCTCTGGATGGCCGGTACATTGGAGGACCAGTATAACATAGAGCGATTTGGCGATAGTTACAAAAAATACATGCAAAGCGTTCCCCGGTGGAATGTCTTTAAGGGGCTCCGAAAGTAACAGTATGGATGCAATCATCATCTACTGGTCAAAGACCGGCAACACCGAAAAGGTGGCATTGGCCATCCGAGAAGGCCTGCAGGAGGCTGGGACAAACGTCCTGCTCAAGAGCGTAGAGGATGCCGGAGATGTCGATTTTTTTGATTATGACCTGGTATGCATCGGTTTCCCATCCTATCAATGGAGCCCGCCCCAGCCGATGGACAAGTTTCTCAAAGATAAGTTCAGCAGCTGCCGTAAACAGGGACAGGTGAAGAAAGGCGCGCCCGCGGTGCCGGGAAAAAACGCATTGATCTTTTGCACGTATTCGGGCCCCCACACAGGCATCCGTGAAGCCATACCGGCAGGGCTGTATGCGGGACAGTTCTTCGAGCACCTGGGTTTCACCATACTCGATGAATGGTATATTGTAGGGGAGTTTCACGGGAGGGAGGCGGAAAGTACCCAGGGGAGATTGGGGGATATCCGCGGCCGGCCGAATGAGGAAGACCTGCGCACAGTGAAGCAGGAAGCGCAACTGCTCGTTGGCAAGATGAATTGAACAAAAAAAGAAAGGAGAATATCATGAAAAAAGTGCTCGTTATTGCATGTGTTCTCAGCTTATTTCTGGTAACCGGATGCAAAAAGGTCATCTTTAAGGCCGACTTCCAAAACTTTCCTCAGGGAAGTCCGGCAGGACCGCCTCCCGGCAACCCGACTGATGATCAGATTCTAGTCCACAGTGCGAATAATCCTGTTGTTATCGGTTCACAGTTAGTGTTCCGTCCGCCCCAAAAAGATGCGTATTTCTTCTCCCATCCCGTAGCAAACCAAGAAACAACGAAGTCCATCTTTTGGATTGGGCGACTCAAAACGGGGGAAGGTCCATTCAGTATCATGATTTCTGCTGAAGACACACCCGGCCTCATTTTCCCCGGCAACCCCCTGTGGATTAGAATTTTTGATGAAAAAATTGAAGTCCGGAGCCCTGACCCCGGCAACCCGGTTCTGCATAGCCACGAGCTGACCAAGAATGGACAGCATGAAATCTATATCAGTCTCCAGCTCCAAAAAGAGACGTACAGTATTTCCGTCAAACAGTTGGAAGTGCCTGAAATTAAGTTTACCGGACAACTGCATCCATGGACCGCTAAGTACATTAAAGAGCATTCACGATTAGTTATGGAGGCTGCATTCTCGCCTGCTGCAACAGGCACACATGAGTATGAGATGCAAGAAGTTATCATGCGTGAGAAGAAGAAATAGGAGGTAGATCAGGTCCATACAAAGAACGTCTCCAAATGATTGATCCTGGACTGAAGGATAAGACCGTTCTGGTCACCGGCGGGAACAACCCTCAAGGCATTGGTGCGGCCACGGCCAAGGCCTTTGCGGCCCAGGGTGCGGCCGTGTTTATCCACTATCTCCGTCAACCATTTGACCCCAAAAGCGTCAAAGATCAAAAGGAATTACAATTCCCCGGCCTACCCTTCTTCTTCGCCCAGCAGGCCAAATCCGCTGATGAGCTAGTGCAGGAGATTAAAAAAGCCGGCGGCAAGGCAGCCTCCTGGGAATGCGACCTCGCAATCACCAAGGCAATCCCCGCACTCTTTGACTGCGCAGAAGATGAATTGGGACCTGTCGATGTCCTGGTCAATAATGCCGCTGAGTACCTCGCCGACAGCTTTGTGCCAAAATCCATGCTCAAAGATCAAGATGCCGCCCTGTGGGAAGGGGGTCCCTGGATTGCTACGATTTCTGCCGAGAGTATTGACCGCCACTTTGCCGTGAACACGCGCGCTACCGCCCTCATGATGGCGGAATTCGCCCGCCGCCTTGTTGAGCGTGAAAGTTCATGGGGCAGGATCATCAATGTCAGTGCGGACTGTTCCTGGGGAAGCCCGGGTGAGATCTCTTACCGAGCCAGCAAATATGCCCTGGAATCATACAGCCGCAGTGCTGCTGCCGAGTTAGGCCCGCTGGGCATTACCGTCAATGTCGTCTCCCCTGGACCCGTGCAAAGCGGCTACATCGCGCCGGAAGCGGAAAAGGAACTGGTGGGTGAAATCCCCTTGCGGCGTATCGGCCAGCCGGAGGACATCGCTGATGTGATCCTCTTTTTGGCATCTGAGCAGGCCAGGTGGATTACCGGTCAGGTGATTACCGTCCACGGCGGCCACCGCATGGCCCTGGGACGGTAAGAAGCAATAAGAAGGATGAAAGGGAAGCATATACCCTCATCAACTATTAAGGCGAATAGATTCAAAACCATCAATAACGGGGAGAGAAAACCATGTTCAAAGAATTCAAAGAATTTGCCATGAAAGGGAATGTCGTAGATATGGCAGTCGGCATCGTTATTGGCGTGGCATTTGGAACGATCATTAAATCTCTCGTCGATGACATCTTAATGCCTCCGATTGGTCTGTTACTGGGAGGCATTGACTTTTCCAACTTCTATGTGGTACTACGAGAAGGGGTAGCTTCTCCAGGCCCCTATGCTGCCCTTGCCGATGCACAAGCAGCCGGAGCAGTCACCATAAATTACGGGGTCTTTGTCAACAGCGTCATCAGTTTTGTTATCGTGGCTTTTGCCTTATTCTTGGTCATCCGGTCAATGAATAGACTGAGAACAAAAAAAGAAGAAAAACCCCCACAGCCGCCTGAAGAGGTGCTCCTGCTGCGGGAAATCCGCGATGTGCTCAAGGCAACATAGAGGGTTAGCTCATGAAGACTGTGTTAATAACCGGCGCGGACAAAGGGATCGGCTTCGAGACGGCAAAGCAACTGGCCCAACTCGATTACTTCATTTTCATCGGCAGTAGAGACAAAGAAAAGGGGGACAGAGCAAAAGAGGAGCTACACAGCAGCGGGCTACACAACGTCGACGTCGTGGAGTTGGATGTTACCAAGAGCGACTCAATCAAAAAAGCAAGACGAACGCTCGAAACTAATATCAAACAACTTGATATACTGATTAATAATGCCGGGATTCGAGGAGAAGTCCCCCAATTAGCGTCAAAAATCCCTGTCGAAATAATGAGAGAGGTTTTCGAAACAAATTTTTTTGGCGTCATACAAGTCACACAGGCATTTATCCCGCTCTTGGAAAAATCGGAACTTCCAATCATTGTAAATGTAACGAGTGATTTAGGTTCTTTAACGTTGCGCAGCGACCCCAACAGTACGATTTACCATTTTGAAAGGGCGTGCTACGGACCTTCAAAAACCGCATTGAATGCTTACACGGTTGCGCTGGCAGTTGAACTGAAGAATTCAAAATTCAAGGTAAACTGTGTAAATCCAGGTTACACTGCAACAGATTTTAACAATTTCAAGGGTACAAAACCTGTTGCCCAAGGAGCTTCTGTAATCGTGAAGTACGCGTTACTGAACGAGAAAGGGCCGACAGGCAAATATTTCAGTGAAGAAGGCGAAACACCATGGTAAAAAATAACTATAGTACGCACCACCACACCGGATGCGCCGAAGCGCGCCGGTGAACTCAACGTACAAGGAGAAGAAAAGAAGTCGCATCGTTATGCCTAACAAATCAGATACACACAACCTCATCAACCATCAACGTGTGGTGTTTGAGAAACATGGTATAATGTCCCTGTCAAAGTCCAAACCAAGGAGAATAATATATGAAGAAACGTCAGCTTCATAAGTCAATTGAGGAACTCCGTGCCGAACTCGAGAAGGCCCAGGCAACCGATGACCACGTTCGAGAGCACATCCAGGGCTTGCTCAAAGAGATTGACGAGTTAGTTGAGGAAGGCGGAGAGATTCCAACGCATCGATATCAGCAGTTCCTGGAACGGCTCAAGGAATCCGTTCAGTATTTCGAGGCGTCACACCGTTCGCTGACGTCCGCCGTGAGTCAAGTGATCAATGCCTTAAGCGGGATGGGCATATAGTATGAGGGTATACAACTGCCCTTATTGGTGAGCTTCAGCTTTTGGCCTAAAATTAATTAATAAATTAACAGCCAATGACTAATAGAGTACTAAGTTGCCAATAAACAGTTATTTGTCGAAATCATGATATTATTGTAACATATTAAGACAAAAGAAATAATATGACGAACTACTTCATATTGATGGGAGATATCATCAAAAGTCGCAAACACGATGCAACAAAGCTGCGGCAGCAGTTCACGACTCTTTTGTCGGACTGCAATAGAGATATGCGTACTGAAATTCTTTCCCCTTATACAATAACGCTGGGTGACGAATTTCAAGGCATCGCAGGATCCATGCATGCGTTTGCTGAGAGTATCTTCTACTTGGATGAAGCGCGATTCAATAATCATTATGATTTCTTGATGCGGTACGTTGCTCATTACGGCGAGATCCAAACCCCCATCAATACCGAAGTTGCGTACGGGATGATGGGGCCGGGATTGACAAAGGCACGGGCGCTCCTGACGGATAAGCGCAGAGGCCAGCCTCGGTTCTGCTTTGACCTCCCTGACACGAGACTTGCGGAAAACCTGACGCGGTTATTCACGGTTATTGACGGGCTCACTGACCGATGGGGACAGCGGGATGCCTCACTCATCTCCGACATGCTCGCGAGCACGAACAACGAGGAAGTAGCAGCGAAACACACAAAGAACAGGTCACAGATATGGAAAAAGAGAAAACACCTCCTCATAGAAGAGTACAGGGCAGCCAAGACCGTTATTTTTGACTTGATAGATGCCGCAGAAAGGAAACAGGGGCGATGAAGTATCTCACCGCTATTATCATCTTTGTCATAGGCGAGTTGGTGAGTTTTTTCATCTTTGCCGCCCTTAAGCGGAAAACGAAATTGCCAAAGACCAGCCCCACTCGCAAGACATCTGTAGTTTCGGGCATTCTTGAGCGGGCAGTTCTGTATATAGGGCTTCTGCATGGATTCCCTCAAATCCTCATTGCGTTCGGTGCGCTAAAGATTTGCGCACGTCTCCATGCAGAGAAGAAAAGCAAGATTTCGAATACCTACTTCCTCATGGGTAACCTGATCTCAATACTCTTAGCCATGCTCTATGCTATAATCGCGCAAAAGTTCTGGGGCGCTTGAACTAAGGGAAAATACGCTTGACGATGCAGAAAGCTATAACCGCAGCAAACTATAGGTAATAAGGTGAGTTAACCGACGCTATAGGGGATAGAATTTTTTTCTTATAACAAGTTATGAAAATAATATAAGGAGGAAACTAACATGATTTACGGAGTCGTCTCGGTACGAGTGAAAGAAGGCAAGCTGGGGAAGTTTCTTGACTTATTTAATACAAACGCAGTAAAGGTGAGAAAAGAGAAGGGGTGTATCCAGTATTTTTCGCTGCTTGACATCGACGCCAATCTACCGATACAGACGTTCGAAAAAAATGTAGCCACCGTTCTTGAGCAGTGGGAGAGTGTGGAAGCGCTTCACGATCATTTTGCTGCGCCTCACATGGCGGTCTACTTTGAAAAGGAAAAGGAGTTTGTAGAAGGCGTTACAGTCAAGATGCTGCAGGAAGCATAACACAAAGGCGGAGGGTGAGGACGTTAGATAGCATTGAAATAACAGGAGCAATACATGACTGCTGTACAAAAAAAGCGCCCAACCTCAGTTACGGTCATCGGATGGATCTTTATAGCGGGTGCTATATTAATGATTTTGTCAGGGGGCATGGGTTTTGCGGCTTTTACCTTTATGAAACAAACGACAGGGGGAGTCCCACCTGTTCCTGAAAACATCCCGGGACAGTTGAGGGTAATGAAATTCGTTTTCCAGCATTTTGAACTCATAGCCATGGTGCAAGTCGCCTTTGCCATCTTTGTGATAATAGCAAGCATACAATTTTTGAGGCTTCGCCGCTGGGCCCGCATTGCCCTTGAAGTTGTCGCCTGGCTGGGATTAGTGTACCTGGTCGGTTTCGGTATAGTGTGGGTGGTGTCGTGGATAGGCATAACCTCAAATATACATCTTACAGAAGGGACTGTAGGACCGTCACCCAAGTTTAATATGGTCGGCGCTATCATGGGCTCCGTAGTGACCGTGTTCTGGGCTGTCCCTCTTGTTGTTATCATTATATTTCTCCGAGGGAAAACAATCAGGAGAGCATTATAGTAACGTTACAAAAGAATTGACAAATCACGTTCTCTTACTCGGGGTCGGCAGCCAGCATGGCGTTCACTTCGTCCTCACTCAGTGCATAGCGAAGGAGGAACTCCTCATCTGACACATTCGTTCCAATCCCCATGTGCCTGCGGATCTCAGCAACAGATGGCTGCGGGAATTCCTCCTCTAGTATTTTTTTGGCCTGAGGCAAACGGTATATCTTATCCAAGACATCTTGATTGACCGGCGCGGGTGGTGCTCCATGGTATCCGGCGACGTACTCAATAATACTGTCAGGTATCACCTTATACCGTTCTCCTGAGATCACATTCAGGGTCGCCTGGGTTGCGACAAATTGAGAAAGGGGTGTTACCATGATGGGGTAACCCAGATCCTCCCGAACCCTGCTGATCTCCTCAATCACTTCCTCCAACCGATCTGCTTTGCCCGCTTCAGAAAGCTGGCGCTTAAGGGTGCTCACCATGCCTCCCGGCACTTGATGCTGATAATAAGCGAGATCATATTCCAAAGGCGCGCCTTTGGGCCGGCCTTCCTGTTCCGCAATCTCCATCAATCGCGTGGAATAATTCTTAAGAGCGTCCTCATTCAGGTTGGCCGTGTAGCCCATGTGTTTTATGTTTTTGAGGACGTTAAAGATGGATGGCTGAGCAGTACCATTGGCCAACGGGGGGACACCCGTATGCACCCTGTCGACACCCAGTCGAATGGCTTCCAAATAGACGAGTGGGCCTAAGCCAGTAGTGCAATGGGTGTGCATTTCAAGGGGTCGCCCGTTAAGGTTTAGCTGAACGGCCGTCACGAGGGTTTTGACACTATCCGGTGTGAGAAGCCCCCCCTGGTCTTTGATGTATATCGTATCAACATCGGGGCACTGGGTTATCTCTCTGGTCTTGGTGGCATAGTATTCATCCGTATGGACCGGGCTGATCGAGTAGCACAATCCCACCATGAATTCCTCGAGGCCCGCCGCCTTCGACATCCGTGCATTCTTGACGATGCTTTCCATCTCGAGAGCGGCTTCGCTCAGCCACACTCGCCGCATCCCGTTCGCGGCCATACGCTCATACACCAATTGCATTATGGAATCCGGGGAGCGTTTAAACCCAATGAAACGCCGCCCCGTCGTCCCAAAAGCCAAACGTGTATTGGGCATAGCCTGTGAGGCAAGCCGTATTTTTTTCCACGGATTTTCCTTATGATACCGGACAGCCGTCTGCATATGGGTGCTGGCAGTAAGATCCACCGCATGATACCCTACGCGTTCTACCTCCGGCGCAAGGGAGAGTATCATGGAGGTTGTCAAACCCGTGGCATCCCAAAGACTCTGATTACCGTCTCGAAGGGAGGTGTCCACAAACTTAATCTCGGTCATTCTGTATGCTCCTTCATATGTCTTTCACCCAGCAATTTTTTTCCTTCCTCCTTGATCTTGAGCTGGCATTAGTCCAAGATGTAAACTACACCTAAGTTGCCGTCGATCTTGACCCGCTGGCCAGTTTTGATCTTTTGAGTAGCTTCCACGCAACCCGATACACAGGGGAGACCAAACTCTCTGGCCATAATGACGGGATGAGAAAGGGCCCCCCCGCCATCGGTTATGAGCCCTGTGATCACGTTAAAGGCAACGGACCATGCAGCCGATGTTCCCGGCGCTACAAGAATTTCTCCTTCATTAAGTTCGGACAATTGATCTGCTTTCATTATTACGCGGGCGACACCCTCAATCACACCTGGCGCGGCCGCAGCGCCGTATAAATCAGCCTTCAGTTCTTCCCTCACAATAGGCACCTGGGTTGACACCTGTAACGTCGGATCACTCCTCAAGACGGCTTGCGCTTGCTCGATGTCTCCGTAAAAAGGCACCGGCTCAATATTCAAGCTTTTTTCATATAATTCTTTTCTTCTCTCGACGTAAGGACGAAGGTTGATTCTTTCCATGGGTATCGCTGCCTTCCTGATCTCATTCGGATGTAAAAAATGGATGTCATCCGGCTCATCGATGCAGTTGGCCTCGGCGAACCGCCTCCCAAATTCAGTTACGATCCAGCGGCCCAAGGCCCCTGTATACAAATCACAATAATATGTATGGTCTTCGCTCCAGTAGCCGGCCTTCTGAGCTGCCTTCATCAAAACCTCAAAGGCCTGTCGTTGAGGCGCGGGAACTTTCTTTAAAACTTTCTCTTCTGTCTCCTTTCTCTCTTGTACTACTCGGGCTCGTTCCGCATCCGCTGGAAACACATCATTGACTATCATCATCTTTATCGGTCCAATAGCCAGACTGGGCTTTTCAACCCAGGCCGGGGTGTCATAGGCATGCATGCGCTCACATCTCCAGCCGTGCTCTAGGAGAAATTCGCGATACTCTTTTAACCACGTGCCCCCCTCCTTACTCTTCTCGAGCTCCACGAGCACTGCTTCATCGTCTTCGATCTTGAAGGGCTCCGCAAGACCAAGCTCGATCGCCCGTCTGCCGAAGCGCCACAACTCCCTGACTATCCAAATATCGCGGCTTTCAAATCCCCCCATCAATTTGCTGTAATCTGGATCAATGGAGGACTCCATATCGAATATATCACGCCACATCTGCTGGAATAGACCGAAAATATAATAAGAGGACATCAACATGATCATGTGCCCTTCACCTTCTTTACGGTTCATAATGTAAGCAAAGTCCAAAAAGAAAGAGAGCAGTTCGTTGTTGCTCAGTTTTCTTATATTGTTCCATTCTCTGAGCCCGCGCGAGTTCTTTGCCTCCTTATACATTTCTATGAGGCCAGTTTTAAGAGGATCCCAGACGCCATCGAAATCCTCGATGAACGGTTTGATCTTCTCTCTGAATATGGGCTCTCGTGCCTTGGCTTCTTCCTTGGTAGTCCTAATTGCGGTGATATACGGATAGCCGTTGATGAATCTGGAGTCCCAACCCTTCGTTGTCGGCAAGTGCAGTGTCTCCGCCGCATATCTAAACCCGTGGTAGTACCAATACCATCCGAGCCCAATATAGAGGGGCTTCAGGGGCGGTTTTCCATGAACCACATCACATAAAAGCACACCATAATTCTTCGGGTCATTTTCCTCATCAAATTCAAAATAACTAAGATCATAGGCTGGTAACAGCATAGTATGCTCCTTTCTTTAGTATTGCATTGAACATGAGCCTCACACTCCTGAGCCCCCGAGCTACTCGATCTCACCTTTTAATCATGTCAAAATCTGAATCGGTCTATCATTAAGTCTATCACTTGGTCCACTGGCTTTTTCTGTTGAGCAATAATCTCTGGGCGAGTCTGCAAGAGAATCACGTTATCAGGAAATAACAGATCTTCGTCTATCGCCCATTCGGTGTCCTGCGGGCAATCGAAGTGCGCTTCTAAAATCGTGCCCAATCTCCCGATTTCCTTTGCTTCTTCGTCAGTCAAACAGAAACGAGTCTGCTTCTCGGACGCTGTCTCTTCTTCTGCGACACCCTCCTCTGTACAGGTTATATGTCTCCCCTTGCTGCCCAGCTTCTTCTCGATTACCTCCAAGCTCTTTTTTTTAAGGATAAAGACATCGGGCATTGCCTCACCACCGACAACGCTTTCTCCGAGACCCCAATTAGCCTCGATAATCATTCTTGACGTATCTCCTGAATTGGGATCTGCCGTAAACAAAACACCTGCAGCACGAGCATTCACCATTTTTAGAACGGCCACGCCTATCGGATCGCTTTCAATCAACAATCCAGACCGCTTTCTAGCGGACAAGGATATCGGGTTAAACGTGCTAGACCAAACCCTTATTATCTTCTCGATAAGATTCAACTCTCCTCTAACATTTAAATGCGTTTCATATTGCCCGGGATGACTTGCCACACCAGCCGAACGTGTCGCTACTGCGACGTCTTCGGTATTGCATCGGCCGCACAGTTTCTGATAATGGGACACAATCGCCGCTCTCATCTCCTGAGGCACGTTTTTTGACTCCACAATTCCTCGCAGGTGAGCACTTGCCTCATTGAACTGTTGAATAGTTTCGAAGTCATGGTCAACCTTATCCAGATAGTGCTTTATTTCCTCGCTTGCTCCCGTAAGGGACATAAAATCCTCATAAGCTGCTAATGATAACGCAAACCCCGGAGGAACGCGTAGTCCCTTATTGCTCATTTCACCTAAATTGGCGCATTTCTTACCGACGATATCGTTTTTATCCTGCCCCAATTCCTCCAACCCATAAATCCAATTATCGGACATTACTTTTCCCCTTATCTTGCGCTCCCTCTATAAATTGTCACCTATGAGGTAACTTGTTTAATAGTACCCATAGCGCGCAACAGTCGTTCTGAAGTCGTTATCCAACCAAAGATTGCCTGAACATTAAAGATCGTTGCCTCTTGCGTTATAGGGGGGCCCATTGGACTTACGGCATCCGAAACAAGTATAGAGAAATAATCCAAAGAAAAAGCATGTCTCAGAGTCGACTCAACACATATGTTAGTAGCTGTTCCAACGAACAATAGATATGTAATGCCGAGGGTTCTTAATGTGTGAGCAAGATTCGTCTCAATAAACCCATCATGCCTGTGCTTTCTGATTATGGTATCACCCTCTTGGGGCTTGAGTTCTTCTATGATCTCAGCACCCCACGTTCCATCAATATATAGATTGTCCTTTAATTCAGGTCTCTGCTTAAGCACGACGTGAATCCTCGATTTGATAAAGCTCGGTGATCCCTCTGATCCCTTATCAGACAGATTATGGCTGTATTCCATCTGCAGATAAACGATCTTGATACCCTTTTC
>CAYWLI010000058.1:12823-14456 GCA_964459135.1 uncultured Thermodesulfobacteriota bacterium
CTACCGTCGCTTTGGCAAACTCCTGTGTGTTGATGTGGTTGTCAACTGTTACTATTTCGATCTTTGAATCGAGGCTTTTTTTCAGTTCTTCGATAAATGCCCGGTCGGAAACAGGATCATAAAGGGGCCCTTCCTTCACGCTCAGTGAAGAAAATCCCTTCGACGGTATGACAATCTTTACGAGTTTTTTATTCGGATGCTTGTTGAGTCTCTTTGCCATTTCCTGAGCGATCATTTTCAACTCGTCGGGGGTAGTACGGGCTTGTACCCGTATTGCGTCTTGAACGTTATACTTTCGTTGGGCAAGTTTTCGTGACTCCCACAAAGGATCCCCTTGGTCTTTGCGCTGAATGGGCCCGCACCCGATTATATCAAAACCACATGAGGATATGACATATGGTTTACCCACCTTAACCCCGGCATCAAACCGGTCTATCCCGGTCGCTCGGTTCCCACCCAAGAGGTATTCGCTGAAACCACCGGGAACCAGATCGATGAATGCCTCAAACAGGCCCTGCCCTACAAAATCTACGGCCGCCTTTTCTCCGATTCCGGTTGCATGAAAGGATACGATATTATATTTCTCTTCCAGTAATGTCCTGATGTAATGGGCTCCCATGTCACAATACCCAAATTCGGTAATGGCAATGGATGGTTTCCCCTCCTTTTGGGCCGGAGCGGATGCTTCTACCATGCCACACATTACTCCTGCCCCGTTAATCATCAGGGTCCGTACAAAGGGGTTCATCCCCACGGTATCTACCACACTGTGCATGACGGTAATATCTCTCATCCCGAAAAATTCCGAAAATCCCTTTGCATTGGCAGGCATGGCCGCCACACTCGTAATCAAGAGTTTCGGGACTCCGAAGGGGAGGCTTTTCATCGAAGGTAAGGTAATAAGGCTTCCCGTCAACCCGGCAACGGCTACGACGCCCTGGAGTTCCCCTTTGTTATAGAGATCCAGCACAGTATTGCAGAGCCCCTCCGACATCATCGAGGTGGCCTTCTTTCTTTCCTTTGCCACGAGACCTTTGATCTCCTCTATTGTGCTTCCGCCTGCTCGGGCTAAATCTTCACATGAGATATCCGCCGTGAGGGAAGAATCAATAGCACCGGTCCCTATGCTGATATCAAGAAGCGTTGTTTTGTGCCCTCTTGCTTCAATACGGTCCTTCAGGAGCTGAAGGCCCTCTTCTCTTTCATCCAGCATTCCAATGATTGCGATTCCCATGATCGATCTCCAAAGACTAATTACGTTGTGCCTTGACAGCGACTGAATAATTATAACGCATATTGTCGCGAAAAATGTTCTTGCTGACAGAACATGTAAACATTGATAAAAATAACGATAACAGACAATTAAAAGAAGTCAATATAATTCCGAGGATTTCTCACGGATATTCCAGAAAATCATGGAACATATTGTGACTCTTTACAATCCAAAAAGCACACAAGCTCTCAGGTAGTGTGCGAGGTCCAAGTGAAAACGTATCCTTATGGCAAACTAACATTCATTCTGGTACAATAGGGCCCCAAAGGAAAACGAGACCATGCCGCAGTCAAAAGTAATGAGTCATCCCGCTAACTACGAGAACGTCCGTCAGGCCGTAGACCGGGCCTTTGAACTCTT
>CAYWLI010000059.1:0-14358 GCA_964459135.1 uncultured Thermodesulfobacteriota bacterium
GGGAGGGTGGCCGCACCGTAGGAGCAGGGGTCGTCACCGAGGTCGTGGAATAAGGACGGGATCCGATGCGGACAATAATCACCCTTGCCTGTACAGAGTGTAAGAGGAGAAATTATACCACTACGAAAAATAAGAAGACGAAACCGGATAAGCTTGATTTTAGGAAATATTGCCGTTTTTGTCAGAGGCATACACAACACAGAGAAATACGATAGACTCAGGGATTGTACAATTACAATAAGGTTACGCTACCTTGTTTAAAAAAGTGAGGCCAGTAGCTCGAACGGCTAGAGCACCGGACTCCAAATCCGGGGGTTGGGGGTTCGAATCCCTCCTGGCCTGCCAGTGATTGCTCATCATTCTATCCGAATATCTTGCTCATCCTGAGTCACGCAATATGGGGAAGGGAGTATTATGGGCGGTACGGTACAAAAGATTTTTCAATTTTTAAAAGAGGTGAGGTTCGAGCTCAAGCGGGTTACGTGGCCCTCTCGCAAGGAAACGCTCGCGGGGACTATGGTGGTTTTGATTATTGTCTTGATTGCTGCGAGCTTTTTAGGGATCGTGGACGTCGGGCTCTCCAAAGTGATCAAAACGGTCCTCAGCCACTGACCACAGAGGAACAGAAAAAAGAAAAGATCACACTATGCCACAAAAATGGTATATCGTTCATACGTACTCTGGATATGAAAACAAGGTAAAAACATCTCTGGAGGAACGAACCAGAAAATTTGAAGAGGAAAAAGAGAGACAGAAGGAACAGAATGTGCGGGGGCACTATATCTCTGAAATCTTAGTCCCTACGGAGACGGTTATAGAGTTGGTCAAGGGGAGAAAAAAGACCTCCTCACGCAAGATATTCCCCGGCTATATCCTGGTTAAGATGGATCTGAATGATGAAACCTGGCACTTAGTAAAAGACACCCCCAAGGTAACGGGGTTTGCGGGCAGTCGAATGCAACCTACCGCCCTTGCCGACGAGGAGGCGGAGGCGATCATCACCCAGATCACTGAGGGTGCCTTTACTCCGAAACCAAAGGTCATCTTTGATGAAGGAGAGAGCGTACGGGTAATCGACGGTCCTTTCGCCAATTTTGTGGGGACAGTCCAAGAGGTAAAGACCGACAAGAGAAAAGTCAAGGTCCTCATCAGTATATTCGGCAGGGAAACCCCCATTGAATTAGACTTTATTCAGATAGAACGTAATTAAGCAGGAGAGACATCATGGCGAAGAAAAAAGAGGTGATAGGATCGATTAAGTTACAGATACCGGCCGGGCAAGCCTCGCCTTCACCTCCGGTAGGCCCTGCCCTGGGGCAACACGGTCTCAATATCATGGATTTTTGTAAGGCCTTTAACGAAAAGACCAAGGGACAGGAAGGAACCATCATCCCGGTGGTTATCACCGTCTATGCCGACAGGACGTACACTTTTATAACAAAAACCCCTCTCACCTCGGTCCTCTTAAAACAGGCCGCTCAAATCGCTAAAGGGTCTGGGGAACCCAACAGGACCAAAGTGGGGGAAGTCACCCGTGAGCAGATCAACGAGATAGCCCGGATCAAGATGCCTGATCTCAACGCCAATGATCTCGAGGGGGCCGTCAAGATGGTTGAAGGAACAGCCAGGAGCATGGGAATCACAATAGCATAAGGAAAGGTACTATGGGTAAAGCGGGCAAAAAATACAGAGAAGCCAAAAATAAGATCGATAGGACCAAACGATATACCCTGGAAGAGGCCCTCCAGCTCCTCCCTGAAACCTCCTACGTCCGCTTCGATGAGGGTATCGATGTCGCCATCCGTCTGGGGGTAGATCCCAAAAAACCCGACCAAATGGTTAGGGGAACGGTGATCCTCCCCCATGGGACGGGAAAGGAGGTGAAGGTCTTGGTCTTCGCCCAGGGCGAAAAGGAGAAAGAGGCACGGGAGGCGGGGACCGATTATGTAGGCGGAGAAGATTTGGTGGAAAAGATATCAAAAGGCTGGCTGGACTTCGATAAGGCCATCGCCACCCCTGATATGATGAAAGTGGTCAGCACCGTGGGCAAAATCTTGGGACCACGAGGGCTCATGCCCAACCCCAAGGTAGGTACGGTAACCTTTGAGGTGGGCAAGGCAGTTCAGGACATCAAGTCCGGAAAAGTGGAATTCAAGGTAGATAAGGCAGGCAATCTCCATGTTTCTGTGGGGAAGGTCTCGTTCGGCCAAGAAAAGCTGCAGGAGAATCTTCTTGCCCTGTTGGATTCCGTCACCAAGGCAAAGCCAGCCTCAAGCAAGGGGGCCTATGTGAAGGGACTCACCATCTCCACGACGATGGGCCCAGGAATCAAGGTTGATCCCCTCTCGGTAAGGGATTTCACGAGGACGTAGTAGCTAAAAGGGAGGAAGATAGGTTGCAGAGGAAAGAAAAAGAAGCGTTGGTAGCTCATTTACATGATAAATTTAAGGAGGCCAAGGCCGCCATCCTCACGGATTTTACCGGACTCAACGTAGAGCAGATAACCGATCTGCGCCGCACGCTGAAAAAGAGCGCGGTGGAATATACCGTGGTTAAAAATACCCTGTTACGGCGCGCCTCACACGATACCGACATCGAGCTTCTCGCGGAATACTTTGTCGGTCCCATTGCCATCGCCCTTGCCTATGAAGATCCGGTGGCGCCGGCGAAGATCTTGACGGACTTCAGCAAAGAGCAACCTGTCCTTGAGGTTAAGGCGGGAGTGATAACAGGGACCGTGCTCACCCCGCAGGATATCAAGGCCCTGGCCTCTCTCCCGAGCAAAGAAGTTTTGTTGGCCAAGTTCGTGTCGCTGTTAAAGTTCCTTCCCACCCGTCTTGTCCAAGTCCTCAACACCCCCGTGCAGGGCTTGGTGTCGACATTGGCCGGGGTCAAAGAAACAAAAGAGAAGACATAAAAAAAGCAAATCGGGGGTGCTTCCCCCCCCCAAAGAAGTCCTTAAGGAGGTAAGAAAGGAAATGACAAAGGCTAAGCTGACGAAAGAGGATGTGATCAAGTATATTGAAGAGATGCCTGTGTTGGAGTTGGCGGAATTGGTTAAAGAACTAGAGGATCGTTTTGGGGTGACAGCCGCGGCTCCCATGGCTGTAGGTGTGGCGCCAGCAGCTGCGCCAGGTGCTGCTGCAGCCCCCGCTGAAGAGGAGCAAGTGGAGTTCGACGTCGTCCTGACCGGTTTTGGCGACAAGAAAATCCAGGTAATCAAGGCGGTGCGCGAGGTGACCAGTCTCGGTCTCAAGGAGGCCAAAGACCTGGTAGAGGGCGTTCCACAACCGGTAAAGGAAAAAATCGCAAAAGAAGAGGCCGACAAGATCAAGCAGAAGCTGGAGGAAGCTGGGGGGACTGCAGAGATCAAATAGCGGTGCTCAAGGATACAACGGTTATTGAGAGGGGGCTTCTCACATGCTTGGCAGCAAAAAAGCAAGCAGGTGACGGGGGGAGTCCCTTTCCCCACCTAATTGTAACTCAAAAGAGGGAAGTTATATGGCACGTTCCGTGATTGATTGCCGAAGGCTCCGGAAGAATTTCGGTAAAATAAAGGAAATTCAGGAGACCACAAATCTCATTGAAATCCAGCTGCGTTCTTATGAGCAGTTCCTACAACATGATGTCCCCCCGGAAGAGCGCACGGATATAGGCTTACAAGGTGTCTTCAAACAAGTCTTTCCCATCAAGGACTTCTATGAAACGGTGGAGCTGCGCTTTGTAAAGTATCGTTTGGGCAAACCCAAGTACGATGTGCAAGAGGCTTTGCTGAAGGGGATAACCTATGCTGCTCCCCTGCGGGTGACCACCCAACTGATCATCTACGATGTGCAAGAGGGGGTGAAAACCGGTCAAATAAAGGCCATTAAAGAGCAGGAAGTGTACTTTGGTGAAGTCCCCTTAATGACCGAAAACGGTACCTTTATCATCAATGGCACAGAGAGGGTGATTGTCAGTCAACTCCATCGTTCACCTGGTGTCTTCTTTGACCATGAGTTGCCCAAAACACATATGGGGAGACCCATCTACTTCTCCCGCATTATACCCTATCGGGGGTCATGGATCGATCTGGAATTTGACCAGAAGGACATCCTCTATGTACGAATCGACAGGAGGAGAAAAATCCCCGTAACGGTCTTTCTCAAGGCCCTCGGTTATTCCATACAGGAACTCTTGGATATCTTCTATCACAAAGAGAAGATCATCGTGGACCCCGAAGGATTTCACAAAAAGGTGGATCACAACCTCATGGTGGGACAACGGGCCTCGGCGGATATCATAGCCCCCAAGACAAACGAGCTACTCGTCAAGAAGAACAGGAAGATTACCGAGGGGCTCATGAAGAAACTCGAGACCGCGGGTATCTTTGAGGTCGCTGTCGAACCCGATACCTTGGTGGGAAGGATTACTTCACAGAATATTGTTGATCCTGTTACCGGCGATATCATCGTTGAGATCAACCGGGATTTGACCGAGGAAACCATTAATGAGATCAGAGAGCGAGAGGTCAAGGAATTTGAGATCCTCCTCATCGAGGAACTCAAGAGCAGCCCCTCTATGAGGGAAACCATCTTGGCGGATAAAATCGTCCTTTCGGACGAAGAAAGGCAACAGTTGGCCGTTGTCGATCCCGCCAGCATTGCGCAAAAAGAGCAGGAAAAGGCCTGCATCGAAATCTACCGACGCCTTCGACCGGGTGACCCACCCACCTTGGAGACCGCCAGAACCCTCTTTAACAACCTCTTCTTTAATCCCGAGCGATATGACCTCTCCAAGGTGGGGCGAATGAAGATAAATCATAAGTTGAACCTGAACGTCCCCCTCGAGGTAACCACCCTCCGACGCGAGGATATATTGGAGGTAGTACGTTACCTCATCGGCCTCAAAGAGGGGAAAGGGAGTGTTGACGATATCGATCACCTGGGCAACCGTCGGGTGAGGACCGTGGGGGAACTCCTACAGAACCAATTCCATATCGGTTTGGTCAGGGTGGAAAGGGCCATCAAAGAGCGGATGAGCCTCCAGGAGGTGGAAACACTCATGCCCCATGATCTCATCAACTCAAAACCCCTGACAGCAGTGGTGAGGGAGTTCTTCGGAAGCAGTCAACTTTCTCAATTCATGGATCAAACCAACCCCCTTTCCGAGATCACCCATAAGAGGCGGTTGAGTGCCTTGGGACCAGGAGGCCTCACCAGAGAAAGGGCCGGTTTCGAAGTCCGTGATGTGCATCCTTCACATTACGGGAGGATTTGCCCTATTGAAACCCCTGAAGGCCCTAATATCGGGTTGATCGTCTCCTTAAGCACCTATGCTCGTGTTAATGAGTACGGTTTTATCGAAACGCCGTGCCGCACAGTAGAAAACGGGCGGGTTACCAATACCGTTGAATACCTCTTCGCCCTGGATGAGGAACAATACACCATCGCTCAAGCCAACGCCCCCATTGATGAGGAGGGGAATTTTACCTCCCCCTTGGTCTCTGCCAGGAAGGCCGGGGAATTCGTCATCGTAAAACCTGAGGAGGTGGACTACATGGATGTCTCCCCCAGGCAACTGGTCAGCGTAGCCAGCTCTCTCATCCCCTTCTTGGAGAATGATGACGCCAACCGCGCTTTGATGGGTTCCAATATGCAGCGACAGGCGGTTTCCCTGCTGCGCACCGAGGCACCCCTGGTCGGCACCGGGATGGAACAAATAGTAGCCAGAGACTCGGGGGTCACGGTGAGGGCCAAAAGAGAAGGCGTCGTAGAAAGTGTGGATGCCTCGCGGATCGTAGTCAAGGCAGAGGAAGATGGGAAAGGGGTGGGGGTGGACATCTACAACCTCACCAAGTATCAACGCTCTAATCAGGGGACATGTATCAATCAGAAGCCAATCGCTGCTCAAGGTGAGCGTATAGAAAAAGGGGAGGTCATCGCAGACGGTCCCTCTACGCATATGGGTGAACTGGCCTTAGGGCGCAATGTCCTCGTCGCCTTCATGCCCTGGGGGGGGTATAACTTTGAGGATTCCATGCTCATTAATGAGAAACTCTTGAAAGAAGATATATATACCTCTATACATATCGAGGAGTTAGAGTGCGTGGCGCGAGATACCAAACTTGGCAAGGAAGAGATTACCCCCGATATTCCCAATGTGGGCGAGGAAATGCTCAAGGATCTCGATGAGAGTGGGGTTATCCGCGTTGGGGCAGAGGTGAAACCAGGGGATATCTTGGTGGGCAAAATCACCCCAAAGGGGGAAACCCAACTCTCCCCCGAGGAGAAATTATTGCGGGCCATCTTCGGCGAGAAGGCGAGCGATGTCAAGGACACATCACTACGGGTCCCCCATGGAATCGAAGGGGTCGTCATCGATGCCAAGGTCTTCACGAGGAGAGGAACGGAGAAAGATAAGAGGACCAAGGAGATCGAGGAAGAAGAGGAGAAAAAGATCATCAATGATCGAGATGCGGAGATCAACATCATCGAGACCTACACGAAAGAGCGCCTGCACGGGCTGCTACTCGGAAAGAAGACCACCGCACCCCTCAAGGACGACCTGAAGGGTAAGACCGTCGTGGAGAAGTGGATTAAACTGACTGAAGAAACCCTCACACACATACCCTGGGAGCGATGGCGTGAGATCCCTATCAGTGACGAGCACATCATAATGGAAGTGGATCACATCACCACCGGTGGTATCAGAGAGATCGAGGCGATCAAGGAACGGGCAGAGGAAAAATTAAAAAAGCTGGAAGCAGGAGACGAACTCCTCCCCGGGGTAAGCAAGGTGGTGAAGGTCTACATCGCCATGAAGCGGAGGCTCTCGGTGGGAGATAAAGTCTCCGGGCGGCATGGCAATAAAGGGATCGTATCGCGAATACTCCCTGAAGAAGACATGCCCTATCTTGAGAACGGGACCCCCGTAGATATGGTCCTGAACCCCTTGGGGGTGCCTTCACGGATGAACTTAGGTCAAATCTTGGAAACCCACCTCGGTTGGGCAGCCAAGGGTCTGGGCAAGAAAATCGACGAATATCTGAGCAATGGTAAGGGGGTAGATGAGTTAAGGAGCTTCCTCAAGGAGATCTTCACCTCGGAGGAGGTCACCAAGGCTATTGACAAGGCATCAAAGACTGAGTTGATGAGGTTCGCTCAACTGTTACGGGACGGCATCTATATGTCGGTTCCGGTCTTTGATGGGGCATCTGAGGAAGAAATCAAAGAAGCCTTGAAAAGGGCTGGGCTCCCCGTCACAGGCCAAGCTACCCTGTATGATGGTCGCACTGGAGAATCCTTTGATCACCCCGTCACGGTAGGGTACATGTACATGCTCAAGCTCCACCACCTGGTGGACGACAAGATCCACGCCCGTTCCATTGGACCATATTCCCTGGTGACGCAGCAACCCTTGGGTGGGAAGGCTCAATTCGGCGGCCAGCGGTTGGGTGAAATGGAGGTCTGGGCTCTCGAGGCCTATGGGGCCGCACACGCATTACAGGAATTTTTGACGGTGAAATCCGACGACCAAGCCGGTAGAACCAGGGCCTATGAGGCCATCGTCAAGGGCAAGAACGTACTCGAACCGGGCATTCCGGAATCCTTTAATGTCCTCGTCAAGGAACTGCAGGGGCTCTGTCTCGACGTTGAGCTCCTGGAGGAAGAAAAGAAACCCAACAAGAAGCAATAACCGACAAGGAGGTTTTTGCCTTGGAAGAGTATCTACTCTCATTTTTTGAAAAGCCTACGGATCCATCGAATTTTAATGCCATTAAGATTGCCTTGGCCGCCCCGGATCAAATCAGGAGTTGGTCCCACGGGGAGGTAAAGAAACCGGAAACGATTAACTACCGGACCTTTAAGCCGGAACGAGACGGCCTCTTCTGTGCCAGGATATTTGGACCGGTAAAGGATTATGAGTGCAACTGCGGCAAGTACAAGCGGATGAAGCATAGAGGGATCGTCTGTGAGAAGTGCGGCGTAGAGGTGATCCAAACCAAGGTCCGCCGAGAGCGGATGGGGCACATAGAGTTAGCAGCACCCGTAGCCCACATCTGGTTCTTAAAGAGCATTCCCAGCAAGATCGGGACGTTCCTCGATATGACCTTGAAGGAACTTGAGCGGGTTCTGTACTTCGAATCCTATTGCATCATCGACCCCAAAGACACACCGCTCAAACAAGGGGATCTGATCAGCGAGGAAAAATATCGGGAGATCAGGGAAAAATACGGTGATGATGCCCTCGAGGCAGGGGTTGGGGCAGAGGCCGTCAAAAAGCTCCTGCAAACGGTGGATGTAACGACGGTGGCTGAGCGCCTCCGCTTTGAAATGAAAGAGACCCAATCTGAGGCCAAGCGTAAAAAGTTGGCCAAGCGCCTGCGGGTCATCGAATCCTTTCGCGACTCGGGGAATAAGCCGGAGTGGATGATCTTGGATGTCATCCCCGTCATCCCCCCTGACCTGAGACCGCTGGTCCCCCTTGACGGCGGGCGATTCGCCACCTCTGACCTCAATGATCTCTATCGGAGGGTCATCAACCGAAACAATCGCCTCAAGAGGCTCTTGGAGTTAAACGCCCCTGACATCATCATCCGCAATGAAAAGAGGATGCTGCAGGAGGCTGTGGACGCCCTCTTCGACAACGGCAAGCGGGGGAGGGTGATCACCGGTGCCAATAAAAAACCGCTGAGGTCCTTGAGCGACATGCTCAGGGGCAAACAGGGGAGATTTCGCCAAAACCTTTTGGGCAAGCGTGTGGATTACTCAGGAAGGTCGGTCATCGTCATCGGACCGGAGTTGCGCCTGCATCAGTGTGGCCTGCCCAAGAAGATGGCCTTGGAGCTCTTCAAACCATATATCTACAACAAGCTGGAGGAACGGGGATACGTAACCACGGTCAAGAGCGCCAAGAAGATGGTAGAGAAAGAAAGGCCTGAAGTATGGGATATCCTCGAGGAGGTAATTCGGGAACACCCCATTCTCCTCAACAGGGCCCCTACCCTGCACCGGCTGGGCATTCAGGCCTTTGAGCCTCTCCTCATAGAGGGGAAGGCCATTCAGCTCCATCCACTCGTATGCCTTGCCTTCAACGCCGACTTTGACGGGGATCAGATGGCCGTGCATGTTCCCCTCTCAGTGGAGGCCCAGACCGAGGCGCGGGTGCTGATGATGTCCACCAATAATATCCTCTCACCTGCTCACGGGAAACCGATTATCGTCCCCACCCAGGATATCGTCATGGGTCTCTATTACATGACGAGAGACAAGGATTTTGCAAAAGGGGAAGGGAAGGTCTTCGCCAGCCCGGAGGAGGTGCGAATCGCCTATGATGCCGATGCAGTGGACATGCAAGCCCGCATCAAGGTGCGGATGAACGGCAACAAGGTGGAAACCACCGTGGGCAGAATCCTCCTCAGAGAGGTCGTCCCCGAAGAAATCCCCTTTGATTTGATCAACAGGGTGATGAACAAGAAGGCGGTGGCCAACCTCATCGATTACGCGTACCGGGTGGCGGGGAATAAGAAGACCGTTATCTTGGCAGACAAATTAAAGGATTTGGGCTTCGCCTATGTCACCAAATCCGGCCTCTCTATTGGTATCAACAATATCCACATCCCCGCTCGCAAGGCCCACCTCCTGGAACAGGCCACCAAAGAGGTGGAACGAATCAGACAGCAATATATTGACGGACTGATCACCGATGGAGAGCGGTATAACAAGGTAATCGACATCTGGGCTCAGCTCACCGAGGAGATCGCCGATGAGATGATGAAGGAACTGGGGACGGAGAAGGTAAAGGACCCTGAGGGTAACGAAAAGGGCATACCGAGCTTTAACCCCATCTTTATGATGGCCGATTCGGGGGCCCGGGGCACCGCCCAACAGATACGCCAGTTGGCCGGGATGCGGGGGTTGATGGCCAAGCCGTCAGGGGAGATCATCGAAACCCCCATCACTGCAAACTTCAGGGAAGGGCTCACCGTCTTACAGTACTTCGTCTCCACCCATGGGGCCCGGAAGGGGTTGGCGGACACCGCCCTCAAAACGGCAAACTCCGGCTATCTCACCAGAAGATTGGTTGACGTTGCCCAGGATGTCATCGTCAGCGAAATTGATTGTGGCACCATGGACGGGATATACGTCTCCTCCCTCGTTGAAGGTGGCGAGATCATCGAACCCATGGTCGAGCGGATTCTGGGGAGGGTGGCCTTGGAGGATATCAAGGACCCCTTTACCGATGAGGTCATCGTCAAGGCAAGCCACGAGATCGATGAAGATGCGCTGCAGAAGATCGCAGATGCGGGATTGGATCGTGTGAAGATCCGTTCGGTGCTCACCTGCGAGTCCAAGCAAGGTGTCTGTGCCCACTGTTACGGAAGGGATTTGGCCCGCGGACGGATCGTCGACATCGGTGAGGCCGTCGGGGTCATCGCCGCCCAGTCCATAGGGGAGCCAGGTACCCAGCTCACCATGAGGACCTTCCATATCGGGGGTACGGCGAGCAAGCGGGCCGAGGAGACCGCCCTGGAGGCCAAGATGGAGGGGACGGTCAAGTATATCGACCTGCGGACCGTACGCAACAGAGAGGGGATGCCGGTAGTCATGAGCCGCAAGGGCGAAATCGCCCTCGTGGATGAAGAGGGGAGGGAGCGCAAGCGCTATCCGGTCGTATACGGGGCGAAGCTGGGGGTAGCAGAGGGACAACAGGTCAAGGAAGGGGAGTTGATCGCAGAGTGGGACCCCTATACCATCCCCATCATTACGGAGGTCCCCGGGTTGGTGAAGTTCGGCGATATCCTTGAGGGGATCACCATGCAAGAGCAGGTGGATGAGGTGACTGGTCACGCCCATAGGGTTATTATCGAGAGCAAGGAAGGCGAACTCCGGCCTCGAATATCCATCAAACAGGAGCGGGTCGACGCAGAGGGGAAAAAGACCCTGGAGACTGAGGCCCGGTACCTCCCGCCTGTCGGCTCCAATATCTATGTGAAGGAAGGCGAACCGGTTGAGGCGGGTGATGTTTTGGTGAAGATACCGCGGGAAACCACAAAGACCAAAGATATTACCGGTGGTCTCCCCCGTGTGGTCGAGCTTTTTGAAGCGAGACGGCCCAAGGAATATGCCCTCATCAGCGAGATAGACGGAACGGTAAGCTTCGGCAAGATGGTCAAGGGGAAGCGAAAGGTAAGCGTTACACCGGAGGTGGGCGAACCCAAGGAATATGCCATCCCCAAGGGCAAACACATCAGCGTGCACGAAGGGGAAGTCGTCAAGGCGGGAGAGCCCCTCATGGATGGAAGCTCTAATCCCCACGATATTCTGAAGGTCTTAGGGGATAAGGAGTTGGCTCGATTTTTGGTGGACGAGATCCAGGAAGTATATCAACTGCAAGGCGTCAAGATCAATGATAAGCACATTGAGGTCATTGTCAGACAAATGCTCAAGCGGGTGAAGATCAACGACGTGGGGGATACTCGATTCATCGTGGACGAACAAATAGAAAAACACATCTTTAAAGAAGAAAACGAGCGGGTCCTCAAAGAAGGGGGGAAACCGGCCATTGCTGATCCCCTCTTTCTGGGCATCACCAAGGCCTCCCTCATCACGGACAGTTGGGTATCAGCCGCCTCCTTTCAGGAGACCACCCGGGTCCTGACCCAAGCAGCAGTCGAGGGGAAGATCGATACGTTACGGGGGCTGAAAGAAAACGTCATCATGGGGAGGTTGGTCCCCGCGGGGACCGGAAATCCCCGCTATCGCGATATCAGACCCGTTGTCGAAGGCGGGTATCCCCCCCCGCCCCTGGAGGCAATGGAAATAGTTCAGGAAGGCGAAGAAGGGGATCTCGCCGTGTCGGATTAATCCAACACCTTCAGTTTTTTTGCAGCGATCTCCGCCTGAGGTGACTGAGGATATTCTTGTATCACCTTCTGCAAGAGGAGTTTGGCATCGACCCGATCACCCAGGTTCAGAAAGGAGAAGCCCTGTTTGAGGAGGGCGTGAGGAACTTTATCTCCTTTTGGATATTGTTGTAATACCTTCTCGTACTCCAAGATGGCTCGCTCATAATCCCCTTGCTGATAGTAAGATTCACCGATCCAATACCGTGCGTTATCCGCGTATTCTGATGTGGGGTATGTGCGGAGAAATGCCTCGAACAGTCGAAGAGCACCGGGGTAGTCGCCATTTTTGAAGGTGCCGTAGGCCTTTTGGTAGGCCCCCTCCATATCCTCCTTCGGCTCCTCCTCCGAGGGTGGAGGGGAAACAGGCGTAGTGGGTGTAGTGGTTGGGATAGCAGCGACCTCCCCCGGCTTCGTATCGGGGGGGGATATCTTGGACTCATAATCCTGCTTCAACTCCGCTACGTCATCGGCGATCTTATTGAGCAGCTGTCGATCCTCTTCGATATTCGCCCTGAGGATCTTGATCTCCTGCTGCATCTCTGCAATAGTGGTCTCAAAATCGACCCAGTTCTGCTGCATCTCAGAGGTAACCCTCCCCCTGAGGATCTCGACCTTGCGCTGCAGGTCATCAACCTGCCCCTGCAGATACGCTACCTCCCTGGTGGTAGCACACCCCACCAGCAGAAACAGGATGAACGGGAAAACGGCGACAACGACATGACGGGCCTTCATCGAAACCCTCCTTTTTTACATAATATATGTCTCATCCAGGCCGGTGCGGATCAAGCTTTTATTTGGAGAGAATAATAAAGTGGCACCTCCTGTTCTTGACCCAGGCCTCTTCGGTATGCCCTGAATCCGCCGGCATCTCTTCACCATAGCTGATGGTGGAGAGCTGATCGCCTTTCACGCCGAGCCTGATCAGATAGAGCTTGGCGCTCACTGCTCGCCTTTCTCCCAGTGCCAGGTTATATTCGCTGCTCCCCCGTTCGTCACAATGCCCCTCGATCTGTATCACGAGGTTGGGATGAGCTAATGCTGTCTTGGCGTTCTCAGTCAATATCCTCCTGGCCTCGTCGCTGAGGTCATACCGGTCAAACGCGAAGTAAATATCCTTCAAAAAGGTGGTCTCCAGCACCTCCCCTTCGATCCCCGGATATCGCTTCGTTATGAGGCTATCTTCAAAGACCTTCGTCTCCTCCGCTTCACGCAAGGCCTGCTCGTCCTCAGGAGTGGTGACGGTCTTCTTTTTCTTCACCAGCTCGTATTGACAGCTCGTAAGGCTCACGAGAAGCAGGACCGCAAGCACCATTATCCATACCCAACTCTTTTCCCTCCTTATCATCATTGCAAACCTCCTTTCTCAACGGATCAATGTATTATTGCAGCCATGGTGACCATGCCGGCTCTGTTTCGTTGGGCAGGGAATTGGTCACCCTCCAGGAACCACCCCCATCGGCGGTCATAATGTAGAGGTCAGCGTTCCCCCCAAGTCTTCCCCCAATCTTGGAAGTAAAAACGATATGCCGACCGTTCGGGGCCCATGATGGATGCTCATTGTTCCCCTTCTTGGTCAACCTCTTCAAACCGGTTCCATCCGGTCTGATAGTAAAGATATGAAACACCCCTCCCACCTGCCCGGCAAAGGCGATCTTGTCGCCTTTCGGGGACCAGGCAGGGGAACAATTGTAGTTTCCTTCATAGGTCAGCCTTCTGATCTTCCCGGTGGGGAGATCCATGATATAGATTTGAGGATTCCGTGACCGGTCGGCGACGAAGGCAATCTGTTTCCCATCAGGAGACCACGCCGGCGAAGCCTTATTGTCCCAGGAACGGGTGAGTCGGAGAGGATTCTTGCCGCGCGAATCCACGAGGTATATCTCCGTGTTCTCGTCCCCGCTCATCATCAGTGCAATCCGCTTGCCGTCAGGAGACCACGCCGGGGCGGCATTGAGCCCGCGGGCATTAGACAGGAGGATATCACTCGTTGTGGAAAGGAATATCTGATACAAATCGGGATTACGGCGGCGAAAACACGTGAAAAGGAGGCTCTTCCCGTCTGGATGCCACGCAGGGGAGATGTTGATGGAACCATTATGGGTAACCGTCTGTATATTGAATCCATCGACATCCATGAGGGAGATCTCTTTGTTTCCGGTGCCGTCTGTTATAAAGGCTATCTTTGTCTGAAAGATCCCCTGCTCCCCGGTCAACTGCCGGATGATCTCATCGACCATACGGTGGACCATATCCCGCACCCCCTCCTGTGTCCCGCGGTACCGCTTGCCCGCTATATAAATATGTTGGACCACATCGAAGAGCCTGAAATCGGCCGAGACCCGCTCCCCCTCTGCCTTGAGGCCGACCGACAGCAAAAACTCGGCCCCCGCATCCACCCATGCCTTGTAATCCACATTCCCCTCGGTGATATACGCCCCCCCTTGGGGCATCTTCTCCCGCTCTATGAG